>CAYWMZ010000001.1:0-26886 GCA_964459485.1 uncultured Desulfocapsa sp.
ATATCCGGCAGCAACTCGATTGTGGCAAGGAGGCAGAGCTCTCCAGTGGTACTCAGGTCCGTGATTTCTTGGATGTGGTCGTGGCCGGGCAGCAGATTGCCAAGGTGACAATGGGCAATATTCAGGGTGCGGTGAATATCTGTTCCGGGGTCCCCATCACGGTGCGGCAGTTGGCAGAACAGATCGCAGATGGCTATGGGCGTCGGGATTTGCTAAGATTTGGTGCTCGTCCCGACAACCTAGTGGATCCTCCCTGTGTGGTTGGGGTAAAGGTGAATTGATGGAGGAACAACGAAATGTTAAGTTATTGTATGAAGTCAAAGGATATCCTGTTTTCCAAAACCGTATGTATGATTCATATGAAGAGGCAGTTGGGTGTCCCCAAGGTGATATCCAACTTGTAGAGGACCTTGAAACAGGGCTTGTATACAACAGGTATTTCTTAAAAGATAAGATAATATATGATGAGAAATACCAGAATGAGCAGGGCGTAAGTCCGTTATTTCAAGAACATCTAGAATTCGTTTCAACTGTTATTGATAAATATCTTGGTAAAGGTTTAATTGTTGAAGTTGGATGTGGCAAGGGATTTTTCCTTGGGCTACTCTCTGCAAGGGGAGTCGATGTTATCGGCTTTGATCCAACTTATGAAGGGGACAATCCGCAGATAATAAAACAATACTTTAAACCTGGAATGTGTGGCAAAGCAGAAGGTCTGATCTTACGTCATGTACTAGAACATATTCAAGATCCGTTCAGTTTTTTAATGAAATTGAAAGAAGCAAATGGTGGAAACGGTAAAATATACATTGAGGTTCCCTGTTTCGATTGGATCTGTAAACACAGAGCTTGGTATGATGTCTTTTATGAACATGTGAATTATTTTAGATTGTCTGACTTTTATCGAATGTTCCAGACAGTTCTTACAAGTGGACACTGCTTTGGCGGGCAGTATATGTTTATTGTTGCCGAGCTAGCAACTCTCAGAGTACCGGAAATTGACTTAACTCAGCGTGTTGATTTTCCTGAGGACTTTGTAGTTATGCCATCAAACACCAGTGGGACAGTCATTTGGGGAGGGGCATCAAAAGGCACTATATTCGCCCTAATGAAAAATCGGTTGAAGCAAAAGATTAACACTATTATTGATATTAATCCCGCAAAACAGGGGAAATATATCCCTTTAACCGGTTTGTTGGTTCAGAGTCCAACAGAAGCTCTGCGCGTATTACCGAAGGGGGCAACTGTGTATGTTATGAACTCAAACTATATAGAGGAAATAAAAAAAATGTCGGCAAATGCTTATAGTTTTATTGAGGTAGATAATGAGTGTATTTGATAAGGAAGTCGCGGAGAGAATTTCTGAAATTTCTCAAAATAAGCATCTTTGTTTAACGGCAGAAGCCTTTATGGTGGCATCCACTACCCCGAAGTACTGCTATAACTTTTCCTGGCAGGGGCGGCCCATTATACAGTATCCGCAGGATATTGTGGCGATGCAGGAGCTGATCTGGCAGGTGAAGCCGGATCTAATTATTGAGACGGGCATTGCCCATGGCGGATCGCTGATCTTCAGCGCCTCCATGTTGGCTCAATTGGATATGTGTGAGGCCATAGAGAATGGACTGAGTATGGATCCAGCTATATCAAAACGTAAGGTACTTGGAATAGATATAGATATTCGGTCCCATAACCGTGAGGCCATAGAGGCCCATCCAATGGCCTGTAGAATTGAGATGATCCAGGGCTCCAGTATTGATATGGATATAATTGGTCAGGTGAAGGAGTTTGCCAGTGGCTATAAGCGAATCTTGGTTTGTCTCGATTCTAACCATACTCATGACCATGCCCTAGCTGAGCTTGAGGCCTATGCGCCACTCACCACTAAGGGGAGTTACTGTATCGTATTTGATACTATCATTGAAGATCTCGCTGAGGATATGTTTCCAAACCGTCCTTGGGGGCCGGGAAATAATCCTAAGACGGCTGTCTGGGAGTACCTAAAGGACCACCCTGAGTTTGAGAACGATGTATCCATTCCCCATAAACTGTTGATAACTGTGGCTCCAGACGGATTTTTAAAGCGAATAGCTTGAGGCTATTTTGCCATACTGACTCTGCTTCAGGCGTGGCATCGGATTAATCGAGTAGAATTAACGAGGGGATTACCATTAAAGTAAGTGGTGCAGAAACACCAGCTGTAAGCATCGGGATGCCAGTATATAACGGCGGTCAGGTGATAGCGGCAGCGCTAGATGCCCTGTTGGCCCAGAGCTTTAGCGACTTTGAGCTAATTATCTCAGACAATGGCTCCACCGATAACACGGCCGATATTTGCCTGTCGTATGCCGGGCGTGATAGCCGGATTCGCTATATACGGCAGGAGGAAAATATCGGTGTCGCCAATAACTTTCTAACTGTTTTTCAGGAAGCTCGGGCCGAATATTTTAAGTGGCAGTCTTGTGACGATTTGATATCTTCTGATTTTGTGGAGATAAATATCCAGTTTTTAAGAGAAAATAGTGAATATGTAGCCTCGACCTCACCCAACGGATTTGAAGGGAGGCCCTTGGAGGAGCAGACCTTGGTAGACTTCTCCTTAGAGGGAGACACCTTCGAACGCTTTAAACACTTCTTCAATCATTGCTGGGACTCGCATGGGATTTTTTACTGCCTGATGAGAAGGGAGGTGCTTTTGTCCTGCACTATTTTACAACCGGGCCCCTTGCTCTTTGCCCAAGACTGGTCCATAGATCTCTTTCTCACCTCTAAGGGTCAGATTAATAGAACGGAGGCTGGTTCCATGACATTTGGGGTAGCTGGGCTCAGTAGGGGGGACGATGCCTACAAGGTCTTTCGCACCAGCCCCCTTGAGACCCTTATCCCATTTCTCCACTTCTCAAGATATGTCTTGGGCTTGATAGCTAACTTTCCTGCGAGACAGAGGCTGTATGTAATGGGGGCGTTGCTCAAATTAAACCTAAAGGCCAATCGTGATCGTTTTCGTGGTTGGAAAAGGGCGGTTAAACGGAAGTTTTCAATCTAAGGATTTTGTATAGTGGAATTATGAGAATTGTAAAACAGCTAGAGAGATACCTCTTTGCTCGGTTCCATGGTCGTCTTTGTGCTCTTGAGAAAAGCCAAGACAAGACTCTGATCCTCCAATCAAAACTGTTGACTGAACGAAATAGGAAAAAGGACAGGATTAACTCATTGGCAGATGTGGAATTTAGTTGCTTCTCTCAGTGGGGCGAAGACGGTATTCTCGACTGGCTTATCGAACGCCTGCCAGGTATCCCCAATACATTTATTGAGTTTGGTGTCCAAGATTACCGTGAATCAAATACGCGCCTTCTGTTGCACTTGAGGAATTGGCACGGCCTTGTGCTGGATGGCTCTGAAGAATTTATTTCAGATATTAAGCGTCAGGAGATATCGTGGAGATATAACTTAGTGGCGACTCAGGCCTTTATCGATTGTGATAATATTAATCAGTTGCTTAGTTCTTCAGGTGTGTCTGGCCCCGTAGGCTTATTGAGTGTTGATATAGATGGTAATGACTATTGGGTGTGGAAGGCAATTGACTCTATTAAGCCTGCGATAGTTGTATGCGAATACAATGCTGTTTTTGGTGATCTTCACCGAATCACGGTTCCCTATCGTGCTGACTTCCAACGGGCGAAGGCACATGTTTCAAATCTCTATTTTGGTGCGTCACTTCCAGCATTGATAGATTTGGCGCAACAGAAAGGTTACGTTTTTGTTGGTAGTAATTCAAATGGTTGTAATGCCTTTTTTGTGCGTAAGGATCTTCATGTGACACTGTCAAATGCGATAGGTGAGGTCA
The DNA here is from genome assembly GCA_964459485.1 of uncultured Desulfocapsa sp. Classification (GTDB taxonomy): domain Bacteria; phylum Desulfobacterota; class Desulfobulbia; order Desulfobulbales; family Desulfocapsaceae; genus Desulfocapsa. The sequence goes on from CAYWMZ010000001.1 coordinate 3,848, forward strand.
AAGCTTTTCCATCTTCTTTTCGTGAGTCTCGTGCTGTGGACGGGGCACTAAGTTATCAAAGTGGTAACGATCGTATAAATATTATTCGTCATTTACCTGTTTTCAATCTTCAGTCGCAATCAATTTGTCAATTAGAAGATTTAGGTAATCTTTACTCTAATTCCTGGTTGTAATAAAACTAAAATCCTCATGATATTCTTTTGTTTTTTTAACTCTCTGGTTGATTCATGAACGATATGAAAGCATTAATTTGTGGAGTTTCCGGTCAGGATGGAGCGTACCTTGCTAAGTTGCTGTTAAATAAAGGCTATAAAGTATATGGTACCTCCAGGGATGCACAGGTTTCCCCGTTCTCTAATCTGGAAAAACTTGGTATTCGGGATCAGGTGACAACAGTTTCTTTAGCTCTCTCAGATTTTAGGAGCGTCTTACAGGTTCTTAATGATGTTGATCCCGCAGAAGTATATAATTTGGCGGGGCAGACGTCGGTTGGCCTTTCATTTGAGCAACCTGTGGAGACCATGGATAGTATCGGTGGTGGAACGCTGAATTTCTTGGAGGCGATCCGCTTTTTAGGAAAGCCAATTCGATATTACAATGCCTCATCGAGCGAATGCTTTGGAGATACCGGCTCGTCGTGTATTGATGAAACTGCTCCATTTAGGCCACGTAGTCCCTATGCAGTTGCAAAGTCTTCTGCTTTTTGGTTGGTGGATAATTATCGTAAGGCTTATGACTTGTTTGCCTGTAGTGGTATCTTATTTAATCATGAATCCCCCCTGCGGCCCTCACGTTTTGTGACGAAGAAGATTGTTGCTACCGCCTGTAGAATTGCGGCCGGCAGCTCTGAGAAATTAGTCCTTGGCAATGTGGATATAGAACGTGATTGGGGGTGGGCTCCTGACTACGTTGTGGCAATGTGGTTAATGATGCAACAACCACAGCCAGAGGATTATGTTATTGCCACCGGGGTGAGCAGTAGCCTTTCTGAATTTGTGGAAACCGTTTTTGATTGTCTTGACCTCGATTGGCGGAAGTTTGTAGGGTTTGACCGTTCTTTATTTCGACCCGTTGATGTGAAGCATAGTTGTGGGAATGCCAGTAAAGCCTTTGAGCAATTGGGTTGGAAGGCTAGTTTTACTATGCCTGATGTGGTGAAGGCGATGGTTTGCTACGAGCAACAAATGCTTTCTAAGGAAAGTCAGTGAATAAGAAAATCCTTGTAGTAGATGGACAGCATCTTAACTTGAGCCGTTGTGGCGGTGCTGGACGCTACGGTCGGCAGCTTTATCAACGATTGTCTCACCAGTCTCAATCTGGATGCCTAGACAACTTTGATATCTATTTACCAAACTTTCAAGATGTAGAGGCATCCGATCTCCCCCACCTACCTCTTGCGTCCTCAGGACCATTTGGGGCCTTCAAACATGTGATTTCGAGGACTTGTCCTCCGTTACTTTTCGATAGGATTCAGAAATTATACAATATTGGACAAGAGCCTGCATCACCTCCAATTGTTCAAACCGCATCATGGTCAGAGGTGGCTGTTCCCACCCTTCTTCATGAGGTTACTAACTATTTGATGCTCGATGAGATTGGTCGAATGAGTCTTTCTCCTCACTTAAAGCTTGCTGTTACTTTTCTTGATATTCAAGATTATTATTATCCTGAATATTTCAATGATGATGCCTTACGCTCTAGACGGCTTGCTTATAGCCTTTATAAGGATAGGGCCGATGCCTTTTTCGCCATATCTGAATTTACCAAACAGACTATGGTCGAGCGTATAGGGATTCCTCAAGAAAAAATTATAGTAACTCACCTTGCTGCTGATGATCTTATGATCCTACATCCTTCGAAAGATATTTTAAGCTGGGCGAAATCTTTTGGGAAGTTTTTAATATATCCGGCAAAAGCATGGAAACATAAAAACCATGCGTTTTTATTAAAAACCTTAGGGCGTAGAAGTGGGGAGTTAAAACGTGTAGGGGTAAAACTATTATTGACGGGTGGATTTAGTTCACAAGAGCTAAGTGACCTGAGAAGGTTGGTTACTGATAATAAACTAAATGATGTTGTTGGAATTCTAGGATTTGTAAGCGATGAGCAGTTACAGGCTCTATTGCAAGTTGCAGAATTCCTCATCTTTCCGTCGCTTTTTGAAGGGTTCGGGATGCCGGTTCTCGAGGCTATGACTTTGGGATGCCCTGTACTCTCAAGTAATGCTGGATCGTTGCCAGAAGTCTGTGGTGATGCTGCCCTACTCTTTGACCCAGCATGTGAAGATGAATTGCTTAGCTTGGTTGATTCAATTCTCATGGGTAACGAGCTTAATCGTCAGAAACTTATTGAACTAGGATATCAAAATTGTAAACGCTTTAGCTGGAATCAAACCTATGAAGAGACAGTTAAGGTTTACAAAGAACTCATGGCGTAATATTTTTCTGATTACCATCGAAACTCAGCTTTGCTAAACCGGAGCTATTCCGTGTCCATTATATGGGACGCCATAAACCCATCCGTGGGGGCTCTGCTACGGCCGTCCAGGCCGCAGATGCCCCAATAATGGACACGAAACAGCTCCTTCCCAAAAGTGGCTAAGCTGAGGAATAGTGGTAATCAGAAATATTTTTGATAATGTAGAAAATGAAAAATATGATTGGCTTACATTTATCCTTAGACCAAAAGGTAATATCTGAAAGTCAATCAGTAATAGGAATTTGCATTTTATGAACTCAGGAATTGAGTGGAAAGTGCAAAAAAAAAGTTCACTATTTTGATGAAAGGGGTTTTTTATACAGTGTCAGATAAGAGAGAAAACGTCTATCCAATATCAGAGCATCCTCAGGATGGATGGCCCTGGGCCGAAATGGCAGACGTGCCTGATTATAATCATTCCAATGAATGGCCGCGCCTCACCGTAATTATGCCATCCTTTAATCAAGGGCAGTTTATTGAAGAGTCAATTCGATCTGTCCTCCTGCAAAACTATCCCAATCTTGAATTTATGATTATGGATGGTGGCAGTAGTGACAATACGGTTGAGATCATAAAAAAGTATGGAAAATGGATTAGCTACTGGGTCAGCGAGAAGGATAGAGGGCAAAGCCATGCAATCAATAAGGCGTATTCCCGAGCCACTGGTGACTATGTTGCGTGGTTAAACTCAGATGACCTTTATTACCCAGGAGCCCTGTTTGCAATTGCCGAGGCTGCCAGGGTCAATCCAGAGGCAGGGATGATTTATGGGAGAGGAGCAAAAATAGATCTTGATTCAAAAGTTCTATTGGAGATTCCCTTTCGACCCTACAACAAGAAACGTCTATCCACTCGGTTTTATATTCTCCAACAATCCTCTTTTCTCAAACGATCGGTCATTGGCCCGAAACAAATGGTGGAAGAGGATCTCCACTTCACCATGGACTGGGAACTCTCTATTCGAGTGAGTAGGAAGGCAGACGTGGTTGCCATAGAGGCTCCCATTGGTATGTTTCGTATATACGCCGAGACGAAAACCAGTGCTGGTAAATGGATCAGGAGAAAAGAAATTGCTCGAGTTGCAAAGGATTGCAATGGGTTTTTTGATCGTAATTATCTTATATTCATAGCCTTTTACCCTGTCTTTAAGTATGAGCTTTGTGTAGCTAGCGTTACTGGACTTGTACAATGTACACTCTGTCACTGGTGGCGGAAGGGACTAGCTCTGATTGTAGACCCCGATAGTCATATGATGCATTAAGTAGATGATGACTGAAGAGCGGTTACATAGCCTCTTTCTTCTGTATATGGATTCACCCAGGAGAAGGGCAGTTCTCAAAGAGTCCCTTTCTTCAAAGGGCGATAAGTATCTTCTTTTTGGTCTGGAAGAGTATCAAGCGGCAGGTATTGCGGTGCGCCATAACCTTGAAACTTCTCGTCGCTCATCACGGGCTGTCCATGTTCTGTCACGACTGATTAACAGGGGCTTAAGGGCATACGGTGGCATAGGAGGTGATTTCCGTTCTGTTATTGCCTGTCGCCATGAAATGAACAGAAGTGATATCATTCTCTCTACCGTAGATCCCGTTGGCATTCCACTTGCGTTATGTAAGTCAAAGGGTTTGATTAATCGCCCTGCTCTTTATACCAGTGTCGGTTTCCCGGAAAGAATTCCAAGGTTTCGTACCAGTCGTGCGGAAACGGCCTATTGTGAAATGTTTCGGAAAATGGATGGTTTCATCGGGTATGGGTATGAGGAGTGTTGCCTTTTGCGCACATGGCTCAACAAAGAAGATGATTTCGTCCACTTTGTTCCCTTTGGAGTCGATGTGGAGTACTTTTCTGCATCTGCTGTCAGTGCAAATACTGACATCGATTTGCTTACTATTGGGGCCGATCCCAATCGCGATTTTCCCTTAATTTTTTCTTTTGCCAGAGCTCGCCCTGAATACAATATAGAGATTGTTACCAGCAAGAATCTTATGCAAGAATGGGACGATATCCCTCGAAATATCCGAGTATTATGTGATATCCCACTTGCTCATATGAAAGATCGAATGGAGGCCGCTGCCGTAGTGGCGTTACCTCTCAAGGAGAACTCCTATTCTGGAGCAACCACGACCCTTCTACAGGCTATGGCCATGGAGAGACCTGTTCTTGTTTCACGGGTTGGGGCAATTCGGGAAGGATACCACCTGAGGGATGGCTATAATTGTATATTGGTAACACCAGGCAACAATGAAGAATTTATTCGTAAGACCGATCTTTTACTAAGTGATATCGCATTGCAGAAGAGTCTTGCTGGAAATGCTTGCAAAACCGTACGCCAGAACTTGACCTGGAAGCATTATGTGAATAGTATGCAGTCCGTCCTGGAGCACTGTTATCTGGAATATACAGGTAGGAAACGCTAGATTTTTTTGTAGCTGGAAAATGTCAAATTTGTAATAAAAATAATGAGTAAATTAGAACATGATGCAGCGGTAGCAGAATTGCGGCAGGGAGTGAGTAGTTTTGAAAAACCCTGGTATAGAAGTTGCTCCGAGGTCCTCCAGAAAAACAATATACAGGGATTGAAGTGTCTTGATCTTTGCTGTGGCAATGGCGAATTCTCACAGATTCTGCGAGATACCCACCAGATGGATGTTACCTGTGCCGATTATATCCCTTTCCATTTGCAGCATGCCAGCGACAATGGGTTTGCTACCATCCCGCTTGATATAGATGCTGCTGCCAACCAGGTTGATGAGTCCGCTGCCCCGTATGCCGAGAAGTTTGATCTGGTGGTGAATCTGGCTGCTATCGAACATGTGTTCAATTCAGACAATTTACTGCGTTTTGCTCATATGGTATTAAAACCTGGCGGTATGATGCTGGTGAATACTCCTAATATTGACTTTTCGGCATACAGGTTATATGTGCTGTTTTCCGGCAATCGTCCCTTTGGTGAGGGACACCATATACGGTTTTGGGATTATCGTTTTCTGCGTAGCAATATGTATTTAAATGGTTTTTCGGTCACTGCTGATGCCAGGAAATTTTTCTCCCTTCCCCAGGATGCGATGCTCCGTGCCTTTAAAGGACGTAAACGTCTTGCCGCCGGCATTGCCTGGCTATTTCATGTCTGTAGATTTCTTCAGCATATCCCTCTCTTACGCGGTGTCTGTAGCGATGAATTGACGGTTTTAGCTGTAAAGGATGAGGTGCCTGCCATAGGTTTTGAGTTAAATACAGTGAAGCGATTCCTAAAAGATAATCAAAACACAGAGGCTGGGGAAATGGCCAGAAAGCGATTACGTCAGGCCAGAGACAAGGGATGGCTGAATGAGCATCTTTATTTGGCAAAATTGGTGGATAGTCTCGAACCCTGAAATACTTTGCACACTGCCTTTATCTTTATGCTTAAATCGCTTCTGAAAATTTACTATTTATTTTTACAACAGCAGGATTACAGGCTGGGAGTTCTCTCTTGTAAGGCCATGAAATGGAGAGGTTACTCTTCTCGTGCTATTCATCCAAAGCATCTTTTTGATGAAAAACGTTCTGCTTATCTCCATGGTTTATTTGGCAAAGAGCACTCTTTCCTTGATCTAGGCTCTGGGGTGGGGACAGACTGTCTTTTAGCTGCTGAAGGCGGTGCGGATATATCTGTCGGCCTTGAGGGAAATTACGAAAGTATTATTACCGCCATCGCTAGAGTAAGAGAGGCTGGTTTAGATGTCAATTTTATTCAGATTGACCTTGAACAGGGTGGCTTACCATTTGCCGATAACCAGTTTGATCTGGTAAATTTCTCGAATGTGCTTGAGCATCTTGTAAATCGAACACAAATTCTAAAAGAGGTGAAAAGGGTTAAGAAAGCGGATGGCATTGCTGTGCTCTCCGTCCCTAATGCTGAGACGAGCTGGAAGAGAAAACTCGTTGCAGCCGGGCTTGATTCCAGGGATGATCCAGATCATAAGGTAGAGTATAGTAAACAGTCTCTAATCGATGAAATGGCGAAGGCAGAATTGACAATTTGCTCTAAGTTAATGCCGATTATTCCGAGCTTCCCATGGAATGGTCTTATTGCCATGAGTGCTGCCTTGTCTCCTGCACTGTATAAACGACTTCAGCTGGTTAAACGTAATTATGTGAAAAAACACCCCGATGAATCCATTGGATGGGTTTTTACAGTGAGGTAGCTGGTATCACCGAGAGCACCATAGTAACAAACATCATTGGTATTGTTCTGATCAGGAATGAAGATCTGTATATTGAGAGGGTACTTAAAAATATACTAGGATTTTGTGATATAATAATCGTTGCTGATCACCTGTCGACGGATACAACGCGAGCCAGGGTGAAGCATTTACAGACGCAATACCCTTCGATTCGATATCAGAGTATTGATGATCCATCCCAGTCCCATGATTTGATCACTGCTTATGCCGGTACCAGGACCTGGATATTTGCCGTTGATGGAGATGAGCTCTATGATCCGACTGGTCTTGCCCTGTTGCGTGGAAAAATAGTTGCAGGTGAGTACGATAAATACTGGATGTTGCTTGGGAATGCATTGAACTGTCTTGACCTCAATTTTGATAAAGGATATGCTCGCGGTTATCTTGCTCCACCCTGTCGTAGTATGACTAAACTGTATAATTTCTCTATGATTGAGTCGTGGAATGGCCCCTGCCCCGAACGACTTCATGGGGGAAAGGTTGTTTTTAAAAAGGGGTATGATAATTCTTTACGCTTGGAAATGTATAAAGATATCTCCTGGGAAGATGCTGAATTTCGCTGCCTTCATCTCTGCTTTATTCGTCGCAGTAGCCGGGAAAAGGAGGTTCAGGGAGAAGAGGTTAACAGGAAAAACATTTCAGACCTCCTTGCAGAAGGAATCCTGACCAGAATCAAATCGCGTTGTCTTCAGTTTATGGGTTTTAAACAGTATTCATTCTGGAAAAAAGATAAGTATATGCGTGGTCAGTTACTTGAGAAATCCGTTACCCCCTTTGTTCGTTAAGATGTCTTGTCTTGCTTGTAGGATCACTGGCTTGATGAGTTGCTTTAGGCTCTTTACTTAATAAAACGTTTTGAAAAAATAGATGATGCATCCTATAAAGGTTCACCTTTTTGGCAGTGAAAATAATGGTTGGGCGTTGGATACTGATCTGAGCCTTACCCGCAAGTCTCTATTGGGGCTTGAAGGTCTGGTCCAGTTGACATCTTTGGCAGAGGCTGATGTTGTTCATTCCGTTTGGGAAGAGCCGCTGCTGCGGCTTGATGCACATCTGCTGGAAGGGAAGCGCATCGTATGTCATGTCTGCAATAATCTGCTGCGTCTTCATGAAAATTCCTGCATGATCAAGGCTCCTGACACGGTTGGTCTTTGGGTGGCAATGGCCAGGGAAGCAGTGGACGATTTGGAATCCCTCAGTTATCCGTCAGTTTTCGTACCGTACTCGGTTGACACCGATACTTTCCAGCCTCTCAATCAAAGTGGTGGTACCAAAGAAGAACTTCGCCGTAAACATGGGCTTCCAGCCGGTTCCTTTGTTATCAGTAATTTTATGCGAGATTCCTTTGGCCATGATCTTACTATCCCCAAAGAACAAAAAGGAGGGGAGCTGCTATTAGAGCTAGGGCGTTCTCTAAAGGAAAAAAGTATTCCTGTGCACTTTTTGTTGGCAGGTCCTTGTCGCCACTGGATCAGAGGTAAGTTTAGAGAGTACGATATTCCATTCACTTTTGTAGGTCAGGAGACCCCTAAATTCGATATTGATTGCAATATAGCCAGTGCCGAATTGATCAATGAACTCTACTGTGCTTCGGATCTTCACCTTCTGACCAGTCGATGGGAGGGGGGGCCACGTTCTGTCTTAGAGGCAGCGGCCACAAGAACCCCAATCCTGAGCACCCCCGTTGGGGTGGCAACAGATATCCTCCAGCCAGAGAGTCTTTATCGCTCCTTCGATGAAGGACTCAGCAAGATTGAACATCATTTTTGCCAACAAAACCTTGAAGCAACACTAGAAAGACAATACCAAACCATCCTTTTAAATCATACTGCGGAAAGCAATGTTGCCCCCTTTGGAAAGCTCTATGAAGGCATTGCGGAAGTACCGACCTTTAGTTTAGCCTCACGTTGGCGTTCGAAACCTTGTTCACAGAGTCCTCTGCCCCTTAGAATTGTCAACCGAGTAAGATCCGTGCTAGGTCTTGCTCCTGCTGAAAAACCGCTCTGTATTTCTCTTTGGCACGAATTTCATAAACCTCCTTACGGCGGTGGTAATCAGTTCATGCTTGCCCTTCAAAAGGGTCTGGAAAATCAGGGGGTGAGGGTCGTTACCAATAAGGTCTCCAGTATAGTTGATGTTCATATTTGTAACTCGTGCTGGTTTGATCATGCCAAGTTACAGCGTCAATCTAATGCAAAGCATCTACTGATGATTCATCGCATTGATGGTCCGACGACTTTGTATAGGGGCAAGGGGAGAGGGGAGGATGAGAAGATTTTTGAGCTGAATCGTGATTTGGCATCTGCCACCGTTTTTCAATCTGGATACAGCTTTCGTAAGAGCTATGAACTAGGGTTCCGTGGAATTTCTCCTGTGATTATCTCCAACAGTGTCAACAGAGAAATTTTTCACAGTCAAGGAAGAGCACATTGGGATGGGAAGGAAAAAATCCGCCTAGTCTCTTCTGCCTGGTCAGATAATCCTAGAAAGGGGGGACCGTTTTTAAAGTGGCTCGATGGACAATTGGACTGGGAACGCTTTGAATATACTTTTATAGGACGTGTTCAGGAGGAATTTGAGCATATTCGACATATCCCTGCCGTGGCTTCGGATGAGTTGGCTTCAATGTTACGGGAGCATCATATTTATATATCTCCAAGTTTGCATGAGCCGTGTTCTAATGCCCTTCTTGAAGCATTGGCCTGTGGTTTGCCGACTTTGTATCGTAATGATGGTGGAAACCCAGAACTGGTCTCTTTTGCCGGGTTTCCCTTCGAAGGAGAGGGCGATGTCCTTGAAAAATTAGAGCGGTTGGTATCGAATCTACCATCCATGCAGGCCTTGATTTCCATCAAAGAAATTGATGCAATTGCTGCCCAATATATCGCCCTTGCCAGACAGATGATTGCGTGGGAGGGAGGGAGTTGTGAGGCCTCTTGACCTCTTAAACCTTGCCCAAATATGGCTGCGTAGTTATCCGGAGACCCGTAGGATTTGGCGTGGAAAATCCAGGGTTCCAGGTGACCCGGTAGTGATAAATTATGGAATGAAAGCTGTCCCAGGTCCTGATGAGCATGTCTTTGGGGGGCTGGTTAAGTTGCAGGATCTTAATGAGGTGTTTCCTCATGCTACTGATGATCCTAACCTGCTCTATCTCGTATCATCGGCACTTCCTTACTTTCCAGAGCGTATGGCACAGATGGCGAAGGGATCGGGTGCAAAATTGGTTATCAATCAAAACGGGGTTGCCTATCCTGGCTGGTTCGGTTCCGGATGGAAAAAGCAAAATAGCCCCATGCGTTCTCTCCATTCTCTAGCTGATCATGTTTTGTATCAGAGTAAATTCTGCAAGGAATCAGCGGATCAGTTTCTGGGACCTCGTGATTCCGATTTTGAGATTCTCTATAATCCTGTGAATACAGAGTACTTTAGCCCAAAAATATCCCTTGAAAGTAGTCCTGAAAAGGCTGAAAAAGGTCCCACTTCTTTATTGCTAGCTGGCTCTCATTGGACAAGTTACCGACCATTAGTTGCGGTGGAAGTGGTGCAAATGCTGGTGAGGGAAGGACACTACGATGTCGTACTTCAGATTGCAGGACGTTTCTGTTGGGACAAGGACCCCAGAGAGGCAGAAAAGCAGGTAATGGAGTATGCTGCTTCCTGTGGTGTGGCCGATAGGGTTCAGTTCACAGGGCCTTACAGGCAAAATGAGGCCGTTGAGTTGTTTCGTAACAACTCGATACTGTTGCATACTAAATACAATGATCCGTGTCCCAGGCTGGTTGTAGAGGCGATGGCTTGTGGCTTACCTATTGTGTATTCCGCAAGTGGTGGGGTCCCTGAGTTGGTCGGGTCATCTGCTGGTGTTGGTGTAATTGGGCCATTGAGTTGGGAGAAGGATTATCCTCCTAGAGCTGATGATTTGGCCACTGCCGTTACGGATGTTATCTCTAATATTGAGCAGTATTCGCATGCAGCACGGACACGTGCAGTTGAGCGGTTTGATGTGAAACCATGGATTAGGCACCATGGGGAACTTTTTACCAAGTTGTTGGCCTAATATTATCCAGGAACATTGGTTGTTATCAAATGAATAAAGAAGAGTGTATTGAGCGAATTTGTCAAAAACGGCTGATTTTTAGTGTCACCACCGGGAGGAGTGGGACAGCATATCTTGCAAGTATTTTTGGGTTTGCGGCAGGGGTGTATAGTGTCCATGAACCTGAACCTGAGTATTCCGATGTGTTGCGTGTGATTCAGAATGATCCCGCTCAGGCGCAGAAGTTTCTTCTCGAAAAAAAGTTGCCAGCAATTCTTAATAGTGGAGCAAATATTTATGTAGAGACCAGTCATCTAGCCTGCAAGGGGTTTCTGGAGCCTCTTCTTGAGCTTGGTGTTATTCCTGATCTGATTATCCATCGTCGGGATCCGCGAGACGTTGCTTTGAGTATGCTACGAATGGGTACCATCCCCGGAAGGAGTGAGAAGGGCTTGAAGTTCTACTTGAGTCCTGATGATCCTGGGGTGTTGACTCTTCGCCAATGGCAGAAGCTTCATGACTACCAGCTTTGCTACTGGTACTGTCTTGAGATTGAGCGTCGGGCTGTCCATTACAAACAGCTCTTTCTTGGTGCTGGTGCTAGGGTCAGTGAAACCACCCTTGTTGGGCTTAAAAAATTTGAAGGATTAAAGCGATGTTTTGATGATCTTGATCTACGAGTTAATTTTCCTGTATGGCTTAGTCGGATCCGCTTTTCACGCAGTACACGTATTAAAGTGAACGAGTCTCTAGAGACCAAAAAGGATGTTGCCATTCCTGTGGATCTTGTAGAGCTTGAGGGGATTGTACTGGCGGGGATTAGCGAAAAATGCCTTAATGGTCTTGGGTGAATGAGTGGGTCTTGACCTGAGTTGGGATTGTTGCCTGATATATATTGAGTCGTATAAATCGAGCTACATGATGCAGTAGCAGCACCAGAATGAGAGTTACCAGAAAGGAGAGAAGGGTGTCTCCATAATGACCATAGTTTAAAAATAAGTTTTAAATTGAATGGATGGTTCTCTTTGCCATAGAACTTCTTTACAACGTTATATTGAATGGTTAGAGGTGCTGTTTGTGAAAAATAAGGAATTTTCAGTTTTTGTCCCGATTTGGGGGCACTGAGTGGTGCCAGGAAAATGAAGCTATGATTCATATTGCAACTGTGCATTGGCTTGACGATCTCTGGGTTGATATCCAATTGAGTTATTTCGAGAAATATCTACCCGTTGGGGAATTTAGAGTATATTCCTTTCTTAACGGTATCGATCCTGCCCCCTATAAGGACAGAATATTCTCTATTAGGACAGACCCTATTCAGGCCCATGTCACGAAGTTGAATCTGCTTGCAAAAGAGATCTGCACGGAGGCCCATGCTGATGATGTTATCTATTTTATTGATGGGGATGCATTCCCTGTGGGAGATGTGCATTCCTTCGTTACTGAAAAATTAGAAAAATTTCCATTGGTGGCAGTCCAACGGTTGGAAAATGAAGGTGATCCTCAGCCTCACCCGTCTTTCTGTGCGACCACCGTCCGATTTTGGAAACAGATTGCTGGAGACTGGGGGCAGGGACCATCCTGGGATACGGCGACGGGGGGGCGGCGTACCGATGTAGGGGCCTTGCTCTGGGAAAAGTTGAAGATGAGCGGGATTGAATGGTGGCCGATGCTCAGATCCAATGCCACAGAGCTGCATCCCTTATGGTTTGGAGTATATCAGGATCTGATTTACCATCATGGTGCAGCCTTTCGTACACCTTATTGTCGAGTGGATATTAAGAATGCCCGAAAACGTCTGGATAAGAGGATTCTTATGGATATGGCAGATTCAAAATTGGGGATGATCCGTGGTGGTTGGCTCCAGAATGCTCTATATTCTTTTGTTATGAAACAACAGATTCAGAAAGTCACTCAGGACAGTTCTCGACTCATTAAAGCGATCTCTCAGGATTATAGCTTTGCCGATCGTTTTAGAGCATAGTAACTTCTATGGAATCTCAGCGTAAAAAAGTCCTTTTTGTTCATATTCCCAAGTGTGCCGGGGTCTCTATGGCAGAAGCACTTTCTGCACAGGCTGAGATACTGCGTATTGGTCCTCACGGGAAGTGTGTCGATATTTTTGGGGTAGGTGGTCAACTGAAGCGTGAGGAGTGTTTTTCCTTTAGTTTTGTTCGTAATCCCTGGGATAGACTGGTCTCGACCTTTTTTTACATGATGAAGGGGGGACGAGCAGAGATTGATCGGCAGAGGCGAGACCGATATCTTCAGAAATATAACGGTGATTTTCGGAGTTTTGTCCGAGATATTGAAAATTGGTTTTCCATTCAGGAGGAGAACAGTATCTACCCTGATAAGTTTATTCCCCACTTTCGGCCACAACATGAATATGTGTGTGATGCAAATGGGAAAGTCATGGTCGATTTTATAGGACGGGTTGAGGACATTACATTGGATTTTGGAAAACTTTGTGATTTGCTGTCTCTTTCTGATATCCGTCTTAAAAGAAGCAATAAAAGTTCGCATCGGGCGTATCAAAAGTATTATGATAACGAGACTAGGAATTTGGTGGCCAAGTATTATGCCAAAGATATCGAATTGTTCTCCTATGCGTTTGAACCGCCAAGATCCCTATTCGCCGGGTTGCTTAACGGATTGTTTTTAAGGGGCCGAAAACATGCATGAAAGGATTATTCCATAAATGCCTCCCAAAGTAACTGTCCTGATGCCAGTCTATAATGGTGAAGCCTTTTTGCGGCCCACTATGGAAAGTATCTTTGCTCAGACTTTCACAGACTTTGAGTTTCTTGTCATTGATGATGGCTCAACTGACGATACTGTGGCTATTGTGCGAAGTTTTGATGACCCTCGGATTCGTCTTCTCCATAACCCCAAGCGTCTTAAGCTTTCGGGTGCCCTTAATAGGGGGCTTGATGAAGCTCAAGGAAGGTATATTGCTCGGATGGATGCGGATGATATTGCTCTGCCACAACGTCTTGCTAAACAGGTACTGTTATTGGACTCTTCTCCTGAAATCGGGCTGTGTGGGACTTGGATCAAGCGTTTTGGTATGGGAAGGGGGGAGACAAATCGTTTCCCGGAGACTTCGGAACAGGTGCGAGCCTATGCTCTTTTTGACTGTCCCTTCGCCCATCCCACTGTGATGATTCGCAAGGATTTTCTTGATCGAGATAAACTCCGCTATGATGGCAGTTATTACCCCACAGAAGATTATGAACTTTGGGGCCGAGTTTTGGATCTTTTTCCCTGTGTCAATATTCCCGAGGTGCTCCTCCATTATCGGGTCCATGAATCGAGTATGACCTGTTCAGATTGGGGGGGAATGGATACTAAGGCAGCAGCCGTTGCTGGGCGTCAACTCAAGGCCCTTTTGGGTCACGACCTTCCTGATTCAAATATCCTCTTTCATCGAAATATTGGTCGGGGGGAGAGCTTTTCTTGCTTAAATTTTGAAGAATTGCACCGCGGTGAGGATTGGTTGATAAAACTATTGCAGGCTAACAGTGAACATCAAAATTACGGTAAGGCAGCATTTGATGAAGTTGTTTCCCTGGTCTGGTTTCGCCTGTGTTTCCATTCTCGAATTTTAGGAATAAAAGTCCTGCAAATTTACCTGAAAAGTCCCTTGCCGAAAAATAATAGATCAGCTCTGTATCGCACTGCTATATTAAGTGCAGCAATTATTAAAGGCCGTCTTCTAGGCTTTATTGGTCACTGATGTTATGAGGACACGCCCTCGGATCACTGCAATTATCTGCACGCATAACCGCGAACGTTTTATCCGGCGCTGTATACAGAGCATCTACCAGCAGAGTCTTGAGCAGAGTCTGTACGAAGTTTTAGTTGTTGACAACGGCTCAACGGATAGTACACGGGAAATATGCTCAGAATTTGAAAAACATTGTAATTTTAGGTATATATATGAGCCTATCCTGGGCCTCTCTCAGGCTAGAAATTGTGGCTGGAAAAATTCCCATGGCGATTATGTTGGCTATCTTGACGATGACGCCGTGGCCGCGAACAGTTGGCTGGAAAAGGCACTGTGGTCTTTTGAGAGTGTAAAACCGCAACCCGAATGGGTGGGTGGCCCCATTGCTTTAGAGTGGGAGTGTGAGGCACCAGAATGGATAACAGATGAATACCGGACTACCCTTGGATGGATGGACTGGGGAGATAAAGAACGTTTTCTAACGGGTGCCAACGAGCGTTTAGGGGGAGGCAATAGCTTTTATCTCAAATCAATACTTGAGAAGATGAATGGCTTTGATACGCGTCTTGGAAGAAAAAAAAATCTGCTGCTGTCAGGAGAGGAAACTCAGTTCCAGCACCGTCTGAAATCACTTGGAGGCCGACTCTTCTATCATCCTGGTGTCCTTATTGATCATTATGTTGCCAAGGAGCGAATAGCACCGTCATTTTTCTATAGGCGATATTACTGGGGTGGCATAACTGATTATCTTATGGGCAGAACCATGGGGGATGTCTCCTATGCTGCCATTGAGCAGGATGAGGCGGTAAGTGCTGATAACGTGATAAACAAGACGTCCCAGTTTGGCCGACTGATTGGTAATGGCTTTAAATCAATTGGTATTATGGTTTCCAAGAGCCAGAAAATACAGAGCCGTATTTACTTATCCTATGTCTTTGGAGCTCTCGTAGCAGTGTTACGATTTGGTTGGCGCAAGATAGAGGGGGAGACAGAAAATGGGAAATAATACAGCGGCGGTTCGCAGTCGTGGAAAAAGTAGCAACTGTGATGACAATGTGAAAATTGAACTTTCTGTTATCCTACCATGTTATAATCGCCCGGTCGCTCTTAAGCGAACCTTAAATGGACTTGCCAAGCAGGATCTTGCAGGAAAATATTTTGAAATTGTGGTGGTGGATGATGCCTCCACCGCTGACACCCTGACTGTGTTGGAAGGTTTTGCCAAAGAGACCAAAATCTGCTTTTCTTTTGTGGTTCTATCGAATAATGGAGGTCCTGCCAGGGCCAGAAATGTTGCCCTGTCCATGGCTCAAGGAGATGTCATTCTCATTATTGGAGATGATATTGAGCCCGATCCTAGTTTACTTGGAAAACACCTCAGGTATCACAGGGAGAATTCCACGACAGAAGATGCTCTACTGGGGCACGTTTCCTTCCCCGAAAAGTTATCCACTACTCCTTTTATGCACTGGTTGGAAGTGGATGGTAGAAAGTATTTTTTTGACTACGCAGAGTTATGTTCAGGTGAAGAGGCTGGACCTCTCTTTTTTTACACTTGTAACGTCTCGGTTAAGGCGGCACTTTTGCAAAAAAGTGGTTGGTTTGATGAATCCTTCCCCTTTGCATCTCACGAGGATCTTGAGCTTGGTTATCGTCTTGCAGCAGAAGGTATGCGTTTGGTTTATGATGAGACCGCAAGTGGATACCATTGGCATGTGCTCACCATAGAAGGGATCGCTAAGCGTGTGTATCTCATGGGCTACTCAGCGGACATCTTTTGGCAACGAGTGGCTGAAAGCGGGAGCTTTAGTAAAAGAACATTGCGTAACCTGATTACCTGGGGGTGCTCACTGTTTCCACTTGTTCGGCTCTGGGGGTATTTACGGAAAAAACAATTTTCTGCTAACCAGAGTTACCCCGTACAGTGGAAGTTACTCCTCTTTCTTGGGTTTTTTATTGGGCTTTCAGACGGACGAAAGAAGAAAAAAATTAGGGTATAGATGGCGTGAATGTGATTAACTATAAAAAAATATTGGCTGATATTAATGGATTACCAGATGATTGGCATGGCTCTGGTCCCTTGAGTGATCCTGTCTTGGCCGCAATTGCAGACTATTGTGAGGAAATAGGACCCATCGAATATAGTGTGGAAACAGGGGCCGGTAAATCAACGCTCTTTTTTTCTCAGATAGCAAAAAAGCATACGGTTTTTGCCATAAATATTGGAAATAGTTTGACCCGTGTGGAGCAATCACCTTTGCTGGCATCAGAGAAGGTGGAGATTGTAGAAGGGCCTACCCAGCAAACTCTCCCTGTATTTGACTTCAAAAAGAAGATCCAGGTCGCTCTGATAGATGGTCCCCATGGCTACCCTTTCCCGGAGCTGGAGTATTACTATATCTATCCTCACCTCGCCACAGGTGCCATACTTATTATTGATGATATCAATATCCCAACTATAAAAAATATGGCTCAAATCCTGGAAAAAGATGAGATGTTTTCTCACCTTACAACTCTTGGCAAGACTGCTTTTTTCAAGCGAACTGCAGCTCCTCTTTTTGATCCCTTTGGTGATGGTTGGTGGGATCAAGGGTACAATAAACCTTTTCTAAAAAAGAGTAATCGGTTGGAGGCAATTAAGTCAAAGATTCCTCCCTCTCTTTTTAACTGTATTCCGGAATCTTTGAAGTTAATGGTGCAAAAATACCTCTAAGAGACGGGCCGGTTAAGCAAAACCACCGCTGCTCCCTGTAAGCTTATGGCAACAACTGATCTGATTCAACTCTTTGCTGTGAATGGGAGTCTTATTGTACTTCTGATCCTTCCATTTTATCCGCTAGCATTTCTGATTTCCCAAAAGCCAGCGTGGCCTGAACGTGTTCTTATTGCGATGATACTTGGTTGCAGTAGTCAGGCAGTTACTGGCCTGCTCTGGTCACATTTGGTGAAAGGATATCCTCAATGGCAACCGCTGTCTTATCTGGCAGTGATCCTTGTCGCAAACCTTGTGGCCGTTTGCTTGCGCAAATATTCTTCCCCGAAAAATACTGAACCTGTCTCATGGCAGACCCACCTTTCTCTGGCGGGGATTCTGATTGCTGCATTTGTGGTTCGCTCTCTGCATCCTCTGAGCAGTTTTGCCCTGGGCCAATCTGATGCCTATACTCATCTGCACTATGTAAATTATATTGTGGAACAGGGCTACCTTGCAAATATTGTCTATCCCTCTGGTTATCACTGGCTACTGGCTTTACCCGTTCTGTTGTTTAAGAGTGACCCTTATCTTGTGGCCCGTTTTTGCGGCGACTTTTTTGGTTCTGGACTGGTGTTGGCTCTTTATGTTTTCTTAGATCGAATCGGCGGCCGCAGAACCGCAATTTTTGGAGCATTTTGCGCCGCCTGTTTTCCTGGGATGATACTGTTGATGAAAACAGGGGTTGGTGCCTTTGCTAATCAATTAGGACTCTTTTTTGTACCGTGTATTCTGTGGTCCCTGGTCAATCTTCTAGATGGAGGGAAGAAACGGACGGCAGTATTGATTTTTGTTTCTACAACCCTTGGGATTGCTGCATCCGTTCCAATGATGCTTATTCATATCTTTATTATCATTGGCTTGGAACGTCTGCTTAGTTGCTTTCAAAAAAAGAAGAAATGGTTGGCAACGACTCTTTTTATCTCATTTTTGTGCATGCCTTCCATTTTACTGATGGCTTTTCATTTTACACAAGCAGGTCCCAATCAGCGTTTTCAAACTGCCCGGGTTTTAAGTAGTTACAGTGATCAGGAAACTGGTCTGTCAGGCACACTTTTGGAAAAAGTGGAAAAAGTGGAAAATGGTCTTTCTGGTATGCCACTTCGGGTAATGAGCCTTGTAACGAAAAGTCCCTATTTCAACCTGCTGCTCGATTTTGTTTCGGTGAAGCGCCATGGTTTTTCCAATGCTCTTATTGATGCTATGGCTTGGGTTTTGCTGCTCCTGTTTGTCTGGTGTTCAGGCTACGCTCTAATCAAAGGAAAGAATGGGCTTTTGGTGCTTGGGATATGGGGGGGGCTTACTGTGGTTCAGGCGAGTACCGGCTACCTGCAATTTACCTCCTATCAGCGCGAAGGGTGGAGCTTGCTTATTGCGGTTTCCGGGCTCTGTGGTGTCATCTTGGCTTTAATTTATAGGTACCTTGGCAAATTCATAGTGTGGCGAGTCTTGACAGTACTTGTTCTAATGCTCTCACTTACCTGGACTCTATGTAATCCTCCAAGCCATCAGGCAATCATGAGTAGTGCCGAAGATCTCCTTATTCGTACTGTGAGGTCTGTGTCGGAAGGGAGTCTTGCTCCAGATGATAAGCTGGCTTCATTGCTGGATTTCGGGCGTCCTGTTACAGTGGTGAGTCGTAAGTTTATAGGGTGGTCTAATCAGGGCGATCTGATGTCTAATGTCCTCCCGCCGGATTCGAACCTTGAATTAGTGGTAGTGAGCCCAAAACATGGTACTAGTACCCTACACTTTAGCGCAGGAATACAGTACCTGGTACTTCTGGATAGTGAACCTAAATTAAGTTCTATTGAGATTACTTCCGCATTTGCGATGGTGTCTCCTAAGCTTGTACAGGATGTGTTGAAGCAGCGGCACCATCTCTATGGTGCAAATTCAGATATTGTTGACTATATAAAGAGTTTGGATCGTGACCGTTGGGATATTCGTCAGGCTGTACTTTCACAGCATTTGACAGCGTATGTGGTGACTAGCCGTAACGATCCCTTTACTACTGCAACCAGACACTAAGAGACCTCATGGATATGACTCACCTGAGAATAGTCGTTGTAGTATCGTTATACAATAGGGCTCATTGGTGTAACAAACACATTCCAAAGTGTTCCAGGAAAGTTAGGGGACTGTGGCTTAGGTCCCCCTTTGTTCCTGTTCGTGAGCTTTTTCCCCTTAGTCTGTAATGTACTTTTGGGATCTGTCAACTTCACTTCTGGCCTATGGCATACTTCTGGTCTCCTTTCTTGGATGGGGCCGCATGCTGGCTGTTGCCCTGGATATTGAATGTGTGTCCCAGGAGGGTTTTTTCTCTCAAGTATGGCTGGGGTGGGCAGTTGTTCTGTTTATCCTTTCACTGCTCCAGCTCGTCTTTCCCCTCTCGGCAGTGGTTAGTCTATGCGTTTATGGAGGTGGGGTTCTTTTCTTCTTCCTTTATAGAGGGATTGTTTGTCTAAATTTTTTCAAAGAACGTCTTCTGCTCTGTTCTTTCTTTTTACCTGTACTTTTTCTACTCTCTGTTTGGTTTGCAACCAGGGCCATGACAGACCCACAGTTTTATGACAGTGGTCTTTATTATTTTAATTCGATCCGGTGGCTTAATGAGTATCCCATAGTCAAAGGTCTAGGAAACCTTCATGGCCGCCTGGCCTTTAACCAATCTTTTTTTTCCTATGTGGCTTCCCTTAACCTCTATCCCTGGTTTGGCCATGGCTATAATATCGCGTTAAGTTTTCTTGTGGTTCTGCTGCTTGCAGAATGCTCATGGGCATTCATGCGTGTTAGCTCTAGGCTTATCAATAAAAAGAACTGTGATTTAGATTTATATCTCCGCATCCTTTTTATCCCTGTTGTTATACGTATTGCCAATGAAGCTAAGCTCTCATCTCCTTCAGCAGACATAGCGTCTTCTCTGTTACAGATTGTTCTCTTTCTCCATATTGTGAAACTTCTTCAGGGGGAGAATCATACTAGGGAAAGTACGAGTCTTCTAAAAATTCTTATAATTCTAGGGGTCACGGCCATTACTGTGAAACTGAACAATGTGATGTACGGTTCAGCTATTCTTGGTTTAAGCCTTGGCTGGTTCTTTTTACAGAGCTCAGTAGGGTATGGTACCAGGATTCGAAGTCTTCTCAAGACGACTATTATTGCTGGAGCAATCTTTGGCCTTTGGGCTGGTCGCGGTGTTTTGCTGAGCGGCTGCCCTCTCTATCCTTCTACCTTTCTCTGTGGAGAGTACGAGTGGAGTGTGCCATTACAGCGTGTTCAGGATATGGCAAATTGGATTCATAGCTGGGCACGATACCCCGGAAAACACTGGAGAGAAGTGCTGGGTAATTGGGATTGGTTGTCACCATGGTTGGCGATGATAGTTACCAGGCGTGCCATTATGTACTCACTGGTGCTGACTCTAGTCGGGGTTATGACGACTTTTGGGATTATGAAGATATATGGAAAAGAAAGGGGGCGATTGGTTCCGATTCTATCCCTTATTATTCTTCCCCTTGTGATGAGTGTGCTCTTTTGGTTCTTTATGGCCCCAGATCCTCGTTTTGCAGGAAGTTTGTTCTATCTGCTTCCCATTGCTTCACTTCTGCCCTTGATGTATCTTTTGGTTCAGGGCGGGAGACGGAGTTGCCAAATTGGACTATTTCTTCTATTTGTCACCGTGAATCTTCATACGTTGAGTTCATTATATCAGTATCTTCGTAGTCCGGTCTTTGATGCGAGTTTGGTTGGATATCAACCAATCCCTGAGGTTGTGCTGAAGACCAAGAGTACCTGGTCAGGTCTTAACGTGTTTCTACCAGCGGCTGGGGACCAGTGCTTTGATGCTCCCCTTCCTGCGACTCCCAGGTTAAACCCCAGATTACATCTGCTGGGAGATGATTTAGGGAGTGGGTTCTCGGTTGTGGAAAAAAAATAGTTATGGCAAAAGGTTGGGGCTTGGCAGGCAAGGTTCCTTTACTATTTCTCGCCTTATTACAGTCGGTCAGAAAGAATGAATTGTTCTAAAATACAAGTGTGAGTGGATTATGAGTAAGAGGGTGACTCAGGATGTTTCGTCGATGCGTGTTGAGAAAGTATCCATCGTGATTCCAGTTTATAACGAAGAACTTTTTTTAATGGATATCCTTTTAAAAGTGCAAGAGGCACCACTGTTCCCTGGCTTGGAGAAGGAAATCATTATTGTAAATGATTGCTCGACTGACGGCACCAGGGCTATCCTTGACTCTCTGGAAATGGGTAATGTTCGGATATTTCACCATAACAAAAATAGAGGCAAGGGTGCAGCTCTCCGTACTGCCTATGAGCAGTGTACTGGAGATATTATCATCGTTCAGGATGCAGATCTTGAGTACAGTCCTACAGAGTATCCCAAATTACTAAAGCCTATTATTGATGGTCATGCTGATGTAGTTTACGGCTCTCGGTTTTTAGGAGGAGGTGCCCACAGAGTAGTTTATTTCTGGCATAGTGTTGGCAACAGGCTATTGACTCTTTTTTCTAATATGTTCAGTGATCTAAACCTTACTGACATGGAGACATGTTATAAGGTTTTTCGCAGGTCAGTGATACAAAAGATCGTCCTCGAGGAAGATCGTTTTGGCATTGAGCCTGAGGTGACAGCCAAAATTGCTGCGTTAGTTGCTGAGGAAGGCCTTGCTGTGTATGAAGTTGGGATTGCATACTATGGACGAACCTATGAAGAAGGAAAGAAGATAGGGATGCGCGACGCCTTTCGTGCTGCCTGGTGCATATGGAAGTATAACACCGCAGTTTCGGCAAAGGTTATTAAGTATGCGGTTCATGGTGGTCTTGTCGCACTCAGTCAACTTCTAATAATGTGGCTGTTGGTGGAATGGGGAGAAGGGAGTGTCGTTGCGGATAATATCGCAAATTTTATCAGTATAGAGTTGGCCCTGCTCCTTGCTTTTTTCCTCCACTCTTTTTTGACTTGGCATGTCGTATTTCAGTCTCTTGGCCAATTGCTGCAACAACTCCTGCGGTTTCATATTGTTACAGGAGGATCGATAATTCTTCGGTTGTTACTGTTTGCTCTCCTTTCCTCTGTGGGTGTTCATTATATGCTGAACAGTCTTGCAGGAATTGGGGTCGCAGTAATCTTCAATTACTACTTTTATGATACCTTTGTCTTCAGCGATGAACCTTTACTTGAACCAATTCTTCGCAAATTCCGCCTGAAAAAGATTATTGCGATCATTAAGAGTGAGGAGGATTGCACGCTGCTGGATATTGGCTGTGGAGTGAAATATAGTCTGTTGAAGAGTGTAGAGTCCTATATAAACAAAGGGATTGGGGTCGATTTTAAAGTACCTGAAATAAAGAATGCTACTTTGGAGACTCGACAGGTTACTCTTTTTGATAGCTTGGAATTTTCAGATCAGGAATTTGACATTGTGACCATGCTGGCAGTTTTGGAACACTTAGATCGGCCAGTGGAGATATGCCGTGAGATAAGCAGGGTTCTAAGGCCTGGTGGGAAGTTGCTTCTGACTGTACCTGGGAAAAAAGCACAGCCAGTTCTTGAGTTTCTTGCCTACAGGATTGGTTTTGTCAGTGCTGCAGAGATAAGAGATCATAAAAAATATTATGATCTAGAAGAGTTGAGTCAACTGTTTGACTTGATAGATGACTTAGAAATATGCTCTCATAGTACGTTTCAGCTTGGGATGAATAATTATTGTGTCGTTCAAAAAAGATGAGCTCTTTGCTCAAACTGGTGATGTGATTCATCCTTGGAAAAGAGCATCATTTTTGATGTATTCGTTTAGTTTTAGG
>CAYWMZ010000002.1:0-24686 GCA_964459485.1 uncultured Desulfocapsa sp.
GGTAGGGAGCCATGTAGCTGGAGTAGGTCTCCAGGGTCTTCATCTTGATTGCTTCGGGGAGGCTGGTGGGGCTGCACACAGCTATGACCAGTCCCACCGTGGTTTTATCAGCAATGAGCGGGATGATATGGATGGATTTTGGCTTCAGGGTACCGAAGGGCGTGGTGATGGCAATCCAGTCAAAATTTCCAGATTCCACGTCTATGCTGTGAATACCGCCAGAGTCAATAGTATCACTGATAATGCCCTGCCAGGTGTCGAGTTTGCGGGGCAGCTTGTGGTCGGTATCCAGATCATGGCTGGCCAGCAGTACCATATCGTCTTCTATCTTACCGTAGAGAAGTCCTGAACTGATGCGGGTCGTTTTTATAAAGTAGCTAAGGATGATTTCGCTGGTTTTGTTCAGGTCAACGGTGGAGGAGAGGGTGGAGATAATGTCTCTGAAATCGGCCTCATGGATGAAGCGTTGCTCCACCGTTTTACTCATTGTATTAAAGGCCTGGGCGACCTCCCCTATAATATCATCGGTTTTAACCAAGATTTCATAATTTGCTGATTCGGGTTTCCTGCTGAATCGGGCTGCACTAATCTGCTTGTTGACCTGATGCATGCCTTCAACAAGAAAGCGTAACTGCTTGGAGATGACCAGGGAGAAGAGGAGATAGTTGGCCACTCCCACGGTAATCCCTGCTCCGATACTCATTATGGTAAAGCTGATGCTGAGTGCCTTGGGATCGTTAAAGTAGAGCTTGGTGAGGAGCGGAAAAGTTGCTCCCATACTAATGCCAAATGAAATCATGGACAGGAAAAGAATATGAAAGACGTTATGGGTCTTTTTATTTCCCGTGCTATTCGTGGAAGGTGGTTTGTTGTGTAGTGGGCTGTCGCTGGAGTGAGATGTCTTCATGGTATCAGGGAGGCTTGGGCTGTCTCCAGCGTTTACGAATGGTTTTCACCATATCTTTTTTCTTAAAAGAGAGGCCGTTGTAACCAAGGATCTCTTCGGTCTCCCTGGCAAATTCCTTACATGGTCGTACTGTCAGGTCTTTCAGTATTTCGATATCCACCTCACCCTGACCGGGAAAGTGCATGGTGAGGAGTAGGGGGCAGCTGCCGTGATAGCGATAGAGCGCCTGCTTGAGTGCTTCCAGCCGTTTTCTGCTGATTTTTTCGCTGTTGAGCTGGATCTTGATGGATTCTGTGTAGGTCTCTCTGGCCTTAGGGAGGAGCTCCAGGGATTCTGCAATAATCTTAGGGCCGCGCTCATCCACCTGAACTGTACCCTGAATAATAATGGTCTCTGTAGAGGAGAGCAGGGTGTAACATTCGGCAAAGGTGTTGGGAAAGACGATAACTTCTACGGCAGCTAAGAGATCCTCCACGGTGATAAAGGCCATGAGATCGCCCTTTTTACTCTTGAGCTGCTTACAGCTGCGAATGAGACCACCGATGCGTACCGGCTGTTCATCACCATATTCAGCTAGACCCGTAATATCGGTGTCAGTGATAGTATTGATATCCTGAAGGTCTTCGTCCAGTGGATGGCCTGTGATGTAAAAGCCTACGGTCTCTTTTTCTTTGGTGAGTCGTTCCCGCTCTTCCCATTCGGGGATGTCGGGTAGGATAATGCCGCTCTTGTCGGTGGTATCGGTGGTGGGGGACAGGGCAAAGAGGGACATCTGGCCGCTCTGCTTATCCCGTTGCACGGCCTTGGCCTTATCCATGGCCTGATCCACAATGGCCATAAGCTGAGAGCGCTTGCAGCCAACAGAGTCAAAGGAACCTGATTTGATGAGGCTTTCAATGACCCGTGAGTTGACCTTTCGTGAATCGACCCGGTTGCAAAAATCTTCTAAAGAGGCGTATATTCCGTTTGCGTCACGCTCTTCAATGATGGAGTGCAGGGCCGATTTACCAACATTTTTCACCGCTGCAAGGCCAAAGCGTACCCGGTCGTTATGGACCGAGAAATCGATGAGGGATTCGTTGATATCCGGGGGCAGAACTTCTATGTCGTGCTCTCTACACTCGTTGATATAAAGCACCACCTTATCGGTGTTGTTCATATCACAGGAGAGGAGGGCTGCCATAAACTGGGCCGGATAATGGGCCTTGAGGTAGGCGGTCTGATAGGAGATCAGGGCGTAGGCGGCAGAATGGGATTTGTTGAAGCCGTATCCTGCAAATTTTGCCATGAGATCAAATACATATTCAGCCTTCTTCTCGTCAACCTCATTCTTTTTGGCGCCCGCCATGAATTTTACTTTTTCTTCATCCATGACCTCAACGATCTTTTTGCCCATGGCCCGGCGCAGGATGTCGGCATCGCCTAGCGAGTAACTAGCCAGGATGTTGGCAATTTTCATTACCTGTTCCTGGTATACAATAACGCCGTAGGTCTCTTCCAGTACTGGTTTCAACTGGGGCAGCGGATAGTTGGCAGTGGCCCGGCCATGTTTGGTCTCCACAAAGTCATCCACCATTCCGGAGTCCAGGGGACCTGGCCGGTAGAGGGCAACCAGTGCAATAAGATCACTGAACTGTTCCGGAGCCATCTTCACCAGGAGTTCCCGCATACCGGAACTCTCAAGCTGGAAGACGCCTAGGGCATCACCGGAACAGAGGAGTTCATAGGTCTTGAGATCGTCCATGGGAATGGCACTGATATTAAGATCGGTTCCGATATCAGCCTTGATATGTTTCAAGGCATAGTCGATAACGGTGAGTGTTTTCAGGCCCAGGAAGTCAAATTTGATAAGTCCTGTCATCTCAGTATGTTTCATGTCATACTGAGTGAGAGTCTCCCCATCTTTACCCTTGCAGGTGGGGAGATACTCCACCATGGGCTTGGGCGAGACCACAACACCCGCTGCGTGGGTGGAGGTGTGACGGGCAAGGCCTTCCAGGGTCTGGGCAACCTTTATAAGTTCTGCGATGCGGGGATCTTTATTGGCGGCGTCAGCGATGCGTGGTTCTTCGTCTATGGCCTTGTCGATGGTCATCTTCAGGGCATCAGGCACCAGTTTCGCAATCTTATCCACCTCACTAAAGGGGATATCAAGGGCACGGCCCACATCACGAATAACACCCTTGGCCTTCATGGAACCGTAGGTGATGATCTGGGCCACATTGGGGGCTCCACCATACTTGCGGCGTACATAGTCGATAACCTCTCCCCGTCTGTCCTGGCAGAAGTCAATATCAAAGTCAGGCATGCTGACCCGTTCCGGGTTGAGGAAACGCTCGAAGATAAGCCCATAGGGAATGGGGTCTATATTGGTGATACGCATGGCGAAGGCGGCAAGGCTTCCGGCGCCTGAACCTCGTCCCGGCCCCACGGGTATTTCATGGTCAATGGCCCAGTTGATAAAGTCGGCAACGATGAGAAAGTAGCCAGGGAATCCCATGGAGTTGATGATGCCAATCTCATATTCGAGCCGTTTTTTATACTTCTCTTCCACCTCTTTACTGAAGGTTCCGGCCTCTCGCATGGAGGCAAAACGATCTTTAAGTCCATCCCAGCAGGCAGTAATAAACATACTCTCCAGCGTTTCTCCATCAGGCACGGGGAACTCAGGGAAGTGATAGCCCTCAAGATCAATCTCAAGGTTGCAACGCTCCGCAACTTCAACGGTGTTAGCTATGGCTTCGGGGTAGGCCCTGAAGCTCTGGCGCATCTCGTCGGGAGTCTTAAAGTAGAAAGTATCGGAGGAAAAACTGAAATGTTTGGGGTCGTTTATGGTCTTGCCGGTCTGGATGCAGAGCAGGATCTCATGGGCGTGGGCATCTTCCTGATTGAGATAGTGGCAGTCATTGGTGGCCACCAGCTTGATATCAAGTTCGGCGGCAATTTTAACCAGTCCATCGTTGGCAATTTTTTGCTCGGGGATGGAGTTTTCCTGAAGTTCCAGATAGAACCTGTCTCCAAAGATATCCAGAAACTGTTTGGCCTTCTTTCTGGCAGCATCCATCCCCTTGTGAACCACAAGCCAGGGGACTTCGCCGTGGAGACAGGCACTGAGACAAATCAGTCCTTCGTTGTACAGTTCCAGAACCTCCATGTCGATTCGTGGTCTGGAATAGAAACCTTCAAACTGGGCAATACCCGCAAGCTTCATCAGGTTGCGGTAGCCCTGATAATCCATGGCCAACAGCACCAGGTGATAGGCCTTGGTGGGGGCAGTGGCATCTCTGTCGCCACGTTTTCCAGGGGCGATATAGAACTCACAGCCCACAATGGGTTTAATGCCCTTGGCCCGGGCCTTTAAATAAAATTCAAGGGCACCGTACATTGCACCATGGTCTGTCATGGCCACGGAATCCATTCCGTACTCTTTGCACTTGGCCAAGAGATCTGGGAGGCGAATAGCTCCGTCCAGAAGACTGTACTGAGTATGGACGTGAAGGTGGGCGAATCCGGCGCTCATGGTATTACAGTCCTTTACAGCCTTCTTGCAAAGTGTTGTCGAGGATGACACCTTCCATGGTGGCACCAGTGAAGTCGGTCTGTATCAGATTGGAACCGGTGAGGTCAACTCCTGTAAGGTCAGCATCTTTGAGGTTGGCACCCGGCAGATTAGTGCTGAGCAGGGTTGCTCCTGTAAGGTCCGCCCCTTCAAGATTGGCGCGGCGCAGGTTGGCACGACTGAGGTCGGCCCCTCGAAGGTTAGCTCCTTTAAGGTTGGCACCCACCAGATAGGCCTGTCGTAGGTCAGCGTCTTCAAAGTTACAGTCGGGGCAGTTCTGGGCCAGATTCTTGACGGTCTGACTCACCTCTTCACGGGAGGCTGCGGGATCAGCTGGATTGATACTTGGAGAGGGGGCGGGCTGCGGGGCGGTAGCTACAGGGGCAGAGGGACGTTTGCTTTTTTTCAGGCTCTTCCGAACAAAGGCGGGTGTGTTTTTGTTCTTAGCTTTGAGCTTCAGGGATTGAGAGTTTCCCTGAGTGTTCACAGCCGTATAGACTAAGGCCCCGTTTGTGCTAAAGAACAGATACTGATCCTTCTCGGGATCTTTGAAGGTGGAGTAACAATTTACATCACCGTAGTACCAGGTATTGAACTTAATGCAGAGTTTGTCGTCACTTTTGATATCCCAACTGCCTGCGTCTGTGGAATTGTTAAAGACTGATTTTGCAGTGAGTGAGCCATCTTCATTGAAGAAGACATGGGCATCAAAATCAGAGGAGATCAGGCGCAGGGTATTTCGAGATGTGAGGTCAAATATTTCCTGAGTTGATAGAGGAGTGGCACCTCTGTCAACGGCCATGGAGATGGTCGACGGAGCACAGCTTGAAATGAACCCTACGATAAGTAGGGTGGATAATAGATAAAAGGTGCGCTTCAAGATCTCTCTCCGGTATAAGGGTGAAATTAGAGTAAACTCTTCATCTGGAAAGATCCGTCCCGTCCCTAAAGGAGCGTATGGCTCCTGTTTACAAACCTTTCCTGGATAGTTCAAGCCGTTCAGGTGTTTATATTATACCGGACAGCCATCAAAAGAGAACGTACCATATAAAATAGCACAATGCACATTGAATGCACGAAATATAATGCGCTTGCCAAGAGTGCTAGAAAGGAGAAAATTTAGTTGGGAATATTAAATCGTTCCTTCAGTTTAGTGTAGGAGACCAGGGTTTCCTGTCTGTCGGATGGGGTCACAAAGGATTCCAGTTTGGTCTTGAGGATGGTGGGGTTGATTTCAGAATTTATAGCAATAACACCCTCCATAATAATCTTTTGCAGGAGAAGTTCCTGATTGGTACGTTCCCTGAGGAAGGCGGCAAAGGGGAGAAAAAACAAGTTGGCCCAGATAACACCGTAAAGGGTGGAAGTAAGTGCTATGGGGACGGCCTTTAATATAATGGAGGTATCGCCGATGCCGCCAAGCATGGAGATCAAACCAACCACGCTTCCTGTTATTCCAAAGGCCGGGAAGAAGTCGGCAATGGTTCTGAGGACACGTTCTGAGTCTTCACGACGCATTTTAAAGAAATAGATTTCGGTATTGAGGATATCACGAATCTGTTCCGCCTTATAGCCATCCACCAGACAACCCAGGGCACGGCGTAAAAAGAGGATGGAGGTCTCATTTTCTTCTTCCTGGAGAGAGAGGATCCCCTCTATCCTGGATTTAATGGAGAGGTCAATAAGGATTTGAACGATCTCGGTTTCCTTCTTGATTCGTTTCCGGTAGTTGGTTCGCAGTACTTTAAACACTATGGCCAGTTGTCCCGTTTTAAAGCTGAGCAGGGTGGCCCCGGCGGTTCCACCAAAAACAATGAGCAGGCCGGAGATATTAAAGTAAAGACTGAGATTGCCGTTAATTAAGAAACCGGCACAAAAAACCAGGATACAAAAAAAGAGACCAATAAAATTTCTGTTTTTCATTAGGGAGATACCCTTATAAGAGGTTTTCTGGAGTGGCCTGAATTGCCGGGGCCAGACGTTTAGAGATTATTATCTCAACGCGTCTGTTAAGGGCCCGATTGGCAGTATTGGTATTGGGCCTGCGGGGTCGGGTTGAACCGTATCCTGAGACGACAAACTGGTTTGGGTTCATTTTCATTTCGGAGATAAGAAATCTGGCAACACTACTGGCCCGAACCACTGATAGTTCCCAGTTACTGGCAAAACGGGAGGAATGCATGGGAAGGTTATCGGTGTGGCCGATGACGTTGATCATATAGGGAAGGTCTTTAATCACACGGGTAAGCTTTTTTAGAGATTTTCGAGCCTTGTTTGAGAGATCAGCCTGACCGGTATAAAAGAGCAGGTCACCGGTAAGAATGATACGCATGGTCTTGTCAGGTACCAGTTCGATGGAGGCAAAATTGTCGAGCCTGGCCTGGCTTACGGCCTGCTGGCTCATATCATATATATTCTGGAAAGATTCAATATCCTTTTTGGGCGGGCGCAGCTCATTGGGGATATTTAAAGGGGCTGGCTCTATTACATCTGTTGTTTGCGGGGGGGGCGTTTTCCATGGCTTGGGTGTTTGACTGATGGGGGCCGTTGCCAGAGGTGTCGCAGTCTGGTCCAGTTCCGGGGGTTTGGTCATATTAGGGGCAATCTCTTTGTTGGTGAAAGGTTCAACATAGACCACATTGTCACGGAATACGGCATCAATATCAAGCTCATTCAGCTGTACCTTTTTCATTTTTTTAACAGTCCCGGAGCTGATGAGAGGGGCATTATTCTTCAAGGGCATGATGGGGACAATAAGATCTTCATCGCCAAGGATGTCGATGGCTTCGGTGGTACTCCCCCCTACTATCTCAGGGCTGTTGTTTACCAAAAACTCTTCTTGGGAGGCCTGGTAAACAAACATGGTGAGGAAGAGGATAAACATGGTCATCATCAGATCTGACCAGGCGACAGACCAGTGCACAGGGCGTGAGTGGCGGGAACGGTAGAAGGAGTCTTCTATTACAAAACTATTGGTGAAACTGGGGAACTGCTCTTGGTATGGTGAGGGCGGGGGGGGCGAAGACTCTGGAGCGGATTCAGGTTCATTCTGGGGCTCAAGGGTTATGGCTTCTTGCTGCTGGCTCATGGCAGTGGCAGATAGTGGTTGGGTTGCAGTGGCAAAGGCCAGACCTCATTAGGTTGTGCATCGGGACAGCAATTACTAAAAAAAGATTCCTCACTGGTATCTTTGATCTTCTTCTCTTTCTTGTATCGGAAGAACGTTTGAAAATCAAAAGGAATTTCTGTCATGCCGCATATTTTCCGGGAGCAGCTGTTTCTTTTAGGAGCTGGATCGCTTTCGCACTGTTACGGGTTTTTTGCAGGTCTGGTGGATACGTTCCAGCAGCGTGCCAGGATCTGAGACAAACTGTTGAATATCATCCAGGGAGTTGAGGGCAGGATTGTGGCTTCCTGAGAGCTGGTTGTGCTGTTCCCAACGTGTAATATAGTAGCCTATGAGTCCTTCCAGCTCTGAATAGATGGTTTCTTTGGGGCTAGGGTCAACGAAGGAGCTAGTGCTTAGTTTTGCGAAATCGAGCGTCTGAGTTTTATAAAATTGATTGAGAAACATCAGTTCTGCTGGCATCTTGGCATCAATACCTAACTGAGACAAGCATTTAAGGAGTATGTTGAGTGCTTTGGCACCAAGGCGTGCCGGCCCCAAGGGCAGAAAAAGATTTCGGGGCTTTTTTACTCCAAGTCGTGTCTTTATGAACCGGATTAAATGGACGAGCTCAACGGGCTTAGGATCAACGAAATTATAGATATTCCCGGTGAATTCATCACGATGCTCCAGGGCGTGCCGGATAAGAAATGGTACCTTCCGGGCGTTGGAGTATGAGTGTTGAACACCCCTACTGGTAAGAAAAAAAGGCATGGTCTGGCTCGCTATGGAGTGGAGCATTCGTTGAAAGCCTTGGGTTTTGTGATCGTGTATACCATAGACTATGGCAAGCCTGATTCCCGTGAAATCAAGGCCCTGCTGCTCCTGCATATGCTTGAGGGTCAGTTCGGCCATAAGTTTTGATTTGGCGTAATTGGAAAGTCCTGACTTCAGTTGTAGCTGCTGGTCTTCCTGAATAGTATGTCCTGCTGGAAGGGTGGCTGCCGAACTGATAAAGATATATGGAATGTGTAACTCCAGGGCAATGCGGGCTAGATGGACGGCACCGAGATAATTTATGGAGTAGCAGAGTTGAGGGCTGCTGTCGATGCTAGCAATGGCAGCGTTGATGATAAAGTCCGGTTTGAGATGGTAAATATAGCGTTCAATGGTGTCTCGGTGTCCAAGATTGAGAATCTTGGAGTCGGGGGAAAAGACCTTTGTCCTGGAACTGCAGTATTTGTTGAAATAGTGAACTAGTCCTCCACCAATCAAGCCGCTGCCGCCGAGGATGATGCCCCTTTTTCTTTTTAGTGCTTGTATCATAGAGGTGCTTGTAGTAGCAAGGCAGTTGAGGTTTCTGGTAACGGCTCCCATTATTCATGGGGCCTTGGGTTACATAGGGAAAAGACCCTTTACCAGCAGTATGCAATTTATAGTGTTTAATTTACAGGAAAATCGATGAAAAATTTAATCTGTCTTCTTTTGTTACTGGGGTTTGTGTCCATAGCTTACGGGAGTAATTCACCCATTTCAATCAGTAGTTGTCACTGTTTTAAAGATCGGGTCTATAACCCACAGAAAAAATTTGCAGCAGATCAGTATCTGTTAGCTACAAGCTTTAATTCCTTTCTGGCTGCCAATTTCCACCTCTCAAAGAGTCAGATCGTGATGATGAAGATGAAGGGCGGGGTAGCCCCCGATGATCTCCTTCTGGGACTCTATCTGTCTCGTGCTGGAGGTGTGGAGCTTAACAGTGTTCTGGCAGTACTTGCCAATGGCGGGAGCTGGCAGCAAATTCTGGACTCAGAGAATTTTAAGGAGAAGCAGGCAGATACTGAGTTTTTTGCGATACTACGAGCGGCATTGCCAACGGAGGGTCTGGCAGGGGAGCTTGTCACGGATCAACTTCTGAAAGAGTTTTTTAAGGTCTCGGAAAACGATATCGAAGTCCTACGGAAAGCAGGGGCTGGGAGCCGTGAGATGGTTCTTCTGTATATCCTTGAAAGGTATGCAAAGCCAGGGATGAAGGCTGTTGCAATTTGGGCCATGTATGATGCGGGGAAAAGGAGTTGGGCTGAGATAGTTAATGGCTTTGGTCTAAGCCCAAAGGCCACTGGAAAGCTTTTGAGTGATCAAGGCTGAGACCTCTCAGTTCGTTTCGCTAAGCTGATCCAGCAGACGGGTTTCGTCAAGATATTTAAATGTACGCCAAAGATCATATTCCGTATGTGGTTCCAGAGTGATTAAAGGCCGAAGTTCGTTGTTCTTCAGAAATAAAAAAAGTCCTTCAAAGTCAAACTGTCCCCGGCCCGGGGCTAGGTGTTGATCCTGCTTGGCATTGTTATCATGGAGGTGGATCTGGCCCAGCCAGGGAGAGAGCCGGGGCAGCCAATCCTGCCATGGACTCTTGGCAAAACTCATCAGATGGCCCACATCCAGACAGAACCTGGCATTTGGGTTGTCTAAAATGGAGAGTATGGTCTCATGGGCCTCCGGACTGTTTTCATAGGTGTTCTCTAGCATCAGCGGACAGTTCTTCCGGGCTGCAAGTTCTGTAAGTTCCTGCCATGTTTCACTGGCACTGCCAATCCATTCCTTTTTTTTATAGCCCTGCTTGTTCTCTTCGTAGTTGAGGTGACAGACCATGGACCTGGGGCGAAATATCTCTATTAAGCTGGCAGCCTTGCGAAGCTTATTTCGTGTGACTTCAAGAACCTTTGGATCCAGGGCACCAGGTGCCATATCAAAAAACGGTGCGTGCAGGGTGCAGGAAAGACCATTTTTGTGCAGGATGTCTGCAACACGTTGAAATTCATCATGAGACTCCTCGTAGAGACAGAGTCCTTCCAGGCCAATTTCGGGCTGGATTCCATGGCGGATAAAGAGGTTAAGGTAGCGATTTTTGAATTCGTACCAGGGGGCGTTTACAAAGCAGCGTTTGGTGATATGTGAGTATATTGGTTTTCGCATGCTGATATTCTGTGTGATTTATTGCCAGTTCTTCTACTGGCTACTGTTGTCTCGCCCAGGGGGCCTTACCGTTCTGCAAGATACTTCACCATCTGGCTCATGCTGAGTTTCATACTGGAGGGGCCTGAACGGATAAAGAAATCTTCCTGTTTTCCCATTGTCAAAAAAACAGGCCTTCGGACTCGCTCGCATTCCACAAGAATAATGGTCTTATCCTGTATACCATGTATTTTAAAGTGGATAAAACGGGTAAATTCTGCCCCGATATGGTTGTTGAGCAGATTCTTGAAATGGAGTCGGCACTTGTCTTCATTGGCAAAATTATCCGCTTCTGTTCCTAGGATCACGCCAGCATCGTCCACTCCGATAAGGAGTATCCCCCCGTCACTGTTCATAAAAGCCACCACGGTCTTAAGCCATGCTATTTCGATCTCTTTTCCGGCCTTTCCTGATTTCAGGTTGGTGCGCATGGTGGATTTGAATTCAAGGGTAGTTGACTCTCCGGCCCTGATAAGGGCGTCTAGTTCTGAGGTGAAACTGTGGCTGTTGAGGTGCTGCTGCGGCAGATTCTTGAGCTGGTGGCTATATCTTCTTACCAGGAAAATAGCCATTAAAATTGCTCCAATCAAGAGGGCTGCTATCAGTAGACCAAAGCGTAACCACTGCTGTTGTAGGTCTATGAAAATATCACCTGCTGGGATAAGAACTGCCACCCATATGTTCTCATTTTGGATAAGGAGCGGGCTGAGTCCAAGCCACCAGGTCTTGCCATTATCCCGGATGGAAACAGATTTATTTGCGGTATCATTTCTAGTGGTAAGGCGTACTCCTACCTTTGTCAGAAGTTCTGGAGCAAGGGAGAGAGAACTGTTGCTCTTTTCAGTGTATGGTGCTGAGTAAGCTGAGTACCCAGCACCTGTTGCCCCAAAATCGTTGAGCATGGTACCGTTTCTGTCATAGAGGACAATGTGGCTGTTGGGTGTTATCTGGAGTTGGCTGATATGGGCCATCAGCTCTTCTGTGGAAAAGGAGAGGGCTGTAACAAGTTGCTGTTGTGAGTGGTCTGGACTGCTCCAGAGGGAACTTACAGTGATGAGATATTTACCGCTTCCCTCATCAAGGTAGGGTTCTGTCAAAAAGAAAGGGAGACTTTTATCTGCCAGGATGGCCCCGCGAAACCAGGTGCTTCTAGAAAGCTTGTTACTCGCTGGAGGAATGCTTTTTGTATCACGAAGCTGACCATCAAGCCAGTATGAGCTGGTGGCGTCTGACTTGGAATATGTCTCCAGTTGCCATTGCTTGCCCTGGCGGGAAAGCCGTAACAGGTTGTCTTTAGCGGATGCCAGGGTGATGGATTCAATAGTGGGTTGAATTTCCATCAGGGCCTGAAACTGGGTGGCGGTGTGTTTGGGGGCATCGATCTTCAGTAAGCCGGCTTCTCCCCATTTGCGAAGGAGCTTTGATATATTACTCAACGGGTCGATAAAGGATTGGAAATGCCCTTTTACCTGATTGTTGGCCTTGGTGATTATTGCAGCAGAGATATCCCGTTGGGTCTTGATGCCCTGAACCAGGACAATGGCCAGGATGCCACCGGATGTGGCAAAGAGGATCAGGAGGATATCACGAAGCAGACGCCGTCTGATGTTTCTGGGGCAGCCCTTTACGAGGTCTGAAATGGTGGCAATTATCGACATGGTAACAGAATCACGAAGGATCCGTAGTGCAGAGGCGTAGGGCAATATAGCCAGCTATACCAGCAACGAGAGAGGCGATAAGGATACCAATTTTTGCATTTAAGAGATACTCCTGGTTGTCAAAGGCCAGGCTACCAATAAAAATAGACATGGTAAAGCCGATCCCGGCAAGGATGCTGACACTGAACAACTGGGGCATGGTTACTCCCTGGGGCAGGTGGCTCAGCCCGGATTTGATCACTAGCCACGAGAAGAGGGATATTCCTATCAGTTTGCCCACAAGCAGACCAGCGATAACGCCATAGGTAACCGGGTGCTGTATGGTCTCAACCAGGGCACCCATATTGATGGGGATTCCTGCATTGGCAAGGGCAAATATAGGGATTATCAGAAAAGAGACCCAGATATGAAGACGATGTTCCATTCGTTGCAAGGGACTTTCCATACAATGAACGAAGTTTTCCATGGATTGTAAAAGTTTTTGCTGTTGACTGTTTTGCATTATATGGACGCTGTCCTCCTGGCTCTGTTCGAAGCTGTTGGTCAGCTGACGCATCCGTCTCACAAATGGTGAGGCATTGCAGTGGGAGTTGGCGGGGACGGTGAGGGCCGTGATGACCCCTGCCAGAGTGGCATGGACACCTGATTTAAGAAGGCCAAGCCACAGTAATACTCCAAAGAGGACATAGGGTAGAGGGCGTCGTATCCCTGCCATGTTACAGAGGATAAGGCAGGTCAGAGCCCCCGCAGCAAAGAGCAGTGCGGCCCCGTTAATCTGTTCTGTGTAGAAGGCGGCAATGACCAGGACCGCACCAAGATCGTCAACAATGGCCAGTGCCAGAAGAAAGCCGATGAGTCGTTTTGGAATACGTTTGCCAAGAAGGGCAAGCACTCCCATGGCAAATGCGATATCTGTGGCCATGGGTACACCCCAACCATTGATGGCATCGGTGCCTCCGTTGATGGCTACATAAACAAGGGCTGGAACCACCATACCGCCAATGGCAGCAGCGATTGGGAGTATGGCCTGGCGGCGATCAGCCAGTTCACCCACCAGAATCTCCCGTTTGATCTCAAGGCCAACCGTGAAGAAAAAGAGGGCCATAAGGCCATCATTTATCCAGTGATGCAAAGAGTAACTGAGATAAAACGACCCCCCGCCGATGCTGATGTAGGTGCTCAGAAGTGCATCATAAAACGGATAAAGTCCAGAGTTGGCGATAAACAGGGCAGCTAGGGTGCAGGCCATAAGCACCAGCCCTGACGAGGCCTCATCATGGACAAATTCTTCAAAGGGGGTCGTGGCCTGTCTAAAGGATTTTTCCAGATTACTCCCAAAGATTCGGGTTGCAAGGCTGGGGCGGGCTTTCTGTTGCGTCATGGGTGAGGACCTTTTTAGGAGGAGACAGACAGGGCTTAATCCTTCTTTCCGGAGAGTACCTGTGAATCTGTTACAAATGAGATCCCCTGCTGCATCTTGGTGCCTATCATAACGCCTTCGATAATGGGTTCTGTCACCGCAACATCACTCTTCCAAACCACAATAAATTTGGCCCCTGACCCCCCTAAGGTGTTGGATTCAGGAACAATGTATCGGGTGGATGCCAGAGGGGCGATGATGAGCTCTTTTTCAAGGTAATGACTGAGAAGTTTCCCGTGGGAGTCGTAATAGTCGACTTTTTCAAGGGTGAGACTGTTTTGCATATCCGTATTGCGAATACTGAGGATGGCGGTCAGTTGAAAGGGTTTGTCCTTAAAACGGGAATCGGCATAGATATGTGAATACACGGGTACATATACGGTCTGGGCCAGCCAGCGTTGAACCGTAAGGGCGGTACTGTTTTGGGGAAACAAGCCAAGGGATAGAAAAATAGCAAGGAACAGCACAAAATAAAAATAATGTCGTTTTCTGGGTAGGGTCATGTTGAGCCTTCCTTAAGGTTGAGCTGGCGTAAGAAGCTTCTCTACAATTTCCAGGGAAAGCCTTTCCAGGCCGATTGAGAGGGCTTTGGCAAGGGCCTCAAAACTCGTGTCGTCGGTGGGGATGGTGTAGCTTGAAGTTGCACGGTAGGGAACAATGCTTGCATCTTTAGAAAGAATTTCCCAGTTGACCATAAGGTGTCCACTACCATCAGCACTCTTTTCAAAGTGAGTGAAATGAAGGGAAATCTGTAGAGGGCCTTTCTCTGAAAGCAGGGAAGATTTCGGGGCTACAGTATTTCCTATGTCACGGGTCAGGCTGATTTTGACAACTTGAGTGATCATATTTGAGAGTTCACCAGCCCATCTCCTCTGTTCTTCAATTCGGACAGAGTAGGGTGACTCCCTTGAAATTATCTGCCCCTGATCGAGAAAGGGAGGAAGCGTAACGGCGCTGATCACCAGCTTTGCCACGGAGGGGGAGGCAGGGGAAATGGTCACCTTTGATGGACTCAGGGTGTAATATGATATCGGCAGTCCTTGTTTGATGCAGCCACTGCTCAGGAGCAGCAGAAGTAGCAGAAAACAGGTCGAAACAGGAATGGTGGGGTGTTTTGTATTCATAAGGTCTTCCTGAAGTGTACCCTGCTCACCTTCATCAGTTTTATTGGCACAGCACACTGCTTGCTAAATTTTCTCAACATTAAGGGGGAAAGAACTTGTAACAAAGGAAGCTTAGATAATAATACCTTTTTGAGAAACTTTCTGAAATAAAAAAGAAATTTTATCCACGCTGTAGTGTAAGCTCAGCTTGAAAAACATACGATGGACTGTGAGGCAACTGGCTCTACGGTGGATGTGCTGTGGTGCCTACAGCCTATAGCTTTCCCAGCCGCATCTTGATATCATTCGTAAACGAGCGTTTCAGACGCTCAAAAAAAAGCCATGGTATAGTTTGCGAGAAAAACATCATGATATTCTTTGTCCCCTTGAAAGTACAAGAAAAATTTGTTTTTTGAGATTTCGTGTTATACACTATTTCGTAAGTATGTAATGATTTCGCAAAGGTTTTTCAGGTAAAGAACACTATGGCAGCACAGAAAGCACCTTCCCTTGGTAAACTCCTCAAAGAACAGGGGCTGGTAACTGAGGAGCAGATCGTATTTTCCCTTCATGAGCAAAAGGCCACCGGTGAGCTGATGGGTGCCTGCCTCATGCGCCTAGGAATTCTTACTGACAGTGATCTTGCCCAGGTTCTTGCCGCACAGAGCGGACATGTCTTTGTTGATCTTCGCACATTTACTCCGAATCAGGAGCTGCTTGCCAAAGTTCCCTATCGAATAGCCAAACAGTTTCAATTTCTGGTTCTGTCTGAAGATGAAGGGGTGCTGCACATTGCGGTGGCAGATCCTTTCTCAACAGTGGCGTCCGAACACGCATACCGGACAACAGGACAGCAGGTTGAAGTCTATGTGGGTGGTGAGATGGAGCTGCAGAAGCTCATCGAACGCTTCTACTACCTCATGGAAAATCCTGTTGAACAGGAGATCGATAATATCGTCGGCAGATTGCGGCGAAATCCAGGCGGAGATGTGGATGTCGATAAACTAGTGGATAATCTGCTCGGCGTTGCAGTGAGCTACCGGGTAACGGATATGCACATTACCCCAAGTGATATATCCAGTCGGATTATGTTTCGTGAAGATGGCGTACTGCGGCCAGCCCATGTATTCCCAAGTGGACTCCATAACCGTCTGGTTACTAATATAAAAGTTCGTGCCGGAATGGATATCTCCGAACAGCGAAAACCCCAGGACGGCCGCATGTCCTTTGAGTTTCTGGGCGAAGTCTTTGATGTGCGTATTTCCACAGTCAAAACAAACTTTGGCGAAAATATGGTTATGCGTCTGCTGGCTTCCAAGGGCAGCTCTGTTTTTAATATCAACGATCTCGGTTTTGAGAGTGAAATCGTCGAATCACTGAACCGATTGTTCAGTTCTCCTTACGGGATGGTTCTTGTTACTGGTCCTACGGGCAGCGGTAAGTCAACAACACTCTATGCTGCACTGCGGCAACAGGATGCCATCGGTAAAAATATCCTCACCATTGAAGACCCTATTGAATATCAGCTTCTGATGATCCGCCAGACCCAGGTAAATGAGAAGGCGGGCTACACTTTTTCTGCTGCCATCCGTACCTTTCTTCGGCAGGATCCTGATGTTATGCTGGTTGGTGAAATCAGGGATGAGGAAACGGCAATCCTGGGTGTTCGGGCAGCTCTTACCGGTCACCTTGTGCTTTCCACTCTGCACACCAATACTGCCCTTGGTGCCCTTGCCAGACTGAAGGATCTCGGAGTCTCATCTTATCTCCTTTCCACCTCCCTTGCAGGGGTGCTGGCCCAGCGGCTGGTACGAAAACTCTGTGTGTATTGCTGTAAACAGATCGAGCACACTGCAGAAGAGTTAAAAGAATATAACCTTCCCGAAGATGGAAAGTATTTTCAGGCGGTGGGGTGTAACCAGTGCCGCAATACCGGGTATTACGGCAGGGAATGTGTCTCGGAACTGCTTATCTGCACAGAACCAATCCTGCGTTTGGTGGCTGACGATGCACCCTTAGGCGATATTTTGGATCAGGCACGCAAGGAAGGCTTTTCAGAGCTGGTGAATTCGGGACGCCGTAAGGTGATTAATGGGATTACCAGTATTGATGAACTGCACAGGGTTCTTGGCTAATGCCTCGTTTTTCCTATACTACAATTGATGTACATGGGCAGCGACAGAAGTCCGACGGAGAATTTGACTCGGTTGCGGAGATGTTCCAGAGCCTTGAACGGAGGGGACTGACCCTTGTAAAATATCGAAAGGATCTGTTTTCATCCGGCGGCGGCTTCCAACGGAAGATGACCAGGGTGGAACTTGCCGAATTCTTTCGCAACCTTGCTCTGCTCTTAAAGGGTGGTGTGCCGCTACGGGAGAGTCTGCAGGATCTGACAAGTGGAAGCGGGCAGCCCCTGCTGAATCAGGTGTTCAGCAGAGTGCAGCATCGGCTGGAAGAAGGTATCCTTTTTTCAGAAGCCCTGGCTCTTGAGGAAAAACAGATACCAAGCATTATCTTACCACTGGTTTCCATTGGTGAAGAGACCGGGCAGCTGGATAAAACCCTTGAAGATGCTGCTCTGCATCTGGAAAAGATTCAGGAGATCATCTCTTCCACCCGCCGTGCCTTGATTTATCCGTCATTTGTGCTGGTGGCAATGTTCGGCGCTTTTATCTTCTGGATGGTGTTTGTGCTGCCGCAGCTTCTGGAACTGTTTGCCTCCATGGGAATCAAAGAATTGCCCCTTGCCACCCGGGTCCTTATCGCCTCCGTGCATTACTTTGATATCTTTTGGCCGCTTATCCCCATGGTTATTTTTTCGGTGTTTTCTTTTTATATCCTGTCCCGTAAAAATGAAAAGCTGCATTACGCCTGGGATTTTTGTCTGAATTATGTGCCCATTGTCGGCTCGATTCTGAGATCCTCCCAGCTTGCGTTTTTCTTTGAGTACACCGCACTTTTGACTACTGGTGGTATTCATATCGTCAGAAGTCTGAAGCTTATGGGGGAGTCGGCAAGTAATCGGGTGCTGCGTGAATCCATTGTTCATATTGGAGAAGATATTGTGGCGGGCGATTCCATGTCTGATGCCATAGGCAGGCTCAAATTTTTTGAACCCTTTGTGCTGCGCATGGTGAGTGTGGGAGAGCAGACAGGGACCTTGCCCGGACAGTTTAAAATTCTTGCCGATTACTATATGGCACGGGTGAATAAATTGGTGGAGACCATGTCGAAAACACTAGAACCTGTCATTATTGGCGTTGCAGGTCTGGTATTTATGGTTATTGCCATGGGACTGCTTGGTCCTGTGTACAATCTTGTCTCTGCCATTCAGTAAAAAGATGAAACAGAAAAAATACGAATCGAAATACTTAAACTGCTACGGTCTCACCAGTGCTCCGTTTCGGCTTTCTCCAGATCCCGAATTCTTTTTTCCGTCAAGACCTCATGTCGCTGCCCGGGAGGTGCTGAAATATGCCATCGCCAATGATGAAGGCTTTATGGTGCTAGCAGGACCAGCCGGTACCGGTAAAACACTCCTGCTCCGGGTGCTTCTGCAGGAGATCGGTACAGAAAAAATATCGGTGGTGCTTACTAATCCTGTTTTGAGTCCTGCAGGTCTTCTTCATCAGATGCTGCTTGAACTTGGGTTTAAGATAGATGCTGCAATAGGCGAAGCAAATTTGCTGGCGACATTTCAAGAGTTTTTGTTAAATCTTGCGGCAAAAGACAAAGACATTCTGGTTATTGTCGATGAGGCACAGAATATCCCTCTGGAAACTCTTGAATACCTCCGCATGCTTTCAAACATTGAAACCAACCAGCG
The DNA here is from genome assembly GCA_964459485.1 of uncultured Desulfocapsa sp. GTDB lineage: Bacteria > Desulfobacterota > Desulfobulbia > Desulfobulbales > Desulfocapsaceae > Desulfocapsa. The sequence goes on from CAYWMZ010000002.1 coordinate 18,592, forward strand.
CAAACTGCTGCAAATCCTGCTCACCGGACAACCAGAACTCGTTGATCTGCTGGAGGATCCGCGACTGGCTCAGCTTAGTCAGCGAATAGCTGTGTATGAGCGTCTGCGTCCATTTTCTGCTGTTGAGACCATGGAATATGTGAATTACCGGCTGGCAAAGGCAGGACGTGGTGATCTTGTTCTTGGCTTTTTAGCAAAGAAAACACTGTACCGCCTGACTGGTGGGGTACCGAGACTTGTAAATCGTTTGATGGATAGGACGCTGCTTGTTGCCTGCAGTGATTACAGAGGCAAACTTACTCGGAAGCATATTCTGGGAGCCGCAAAAACCCTGCCCGGTACTACAGCGTCAAGGGCCTTTCTGATATGGTTTGTTCTGGGGAGCGGGCTGCTGCTAGTGTTGCTGTGTGTCCTGTTTTTAAAGTTTTACTCTACGAGTTGATATGGCAAAATCTCAATGGATAGTTAAGAGAAGCGAAGACGATCAGCTGTTTGCTGCTTCTGTAATAAGTAAGGGAAGAGTATTTCAGTGCTCTCCTGTGCAGAAACTGCAGGATGGCAGTGAGTTAGGAGGTACCATCCACCTGACTTTGGAAGCAAATGATGCTGCCGTGCTTGTTGAGGAATTTCCCGAAGTAAAAGCTGATATCCTTGATTTGCAGATTCAAAACAAGCTGGATCAGCTTGCTCTGTTCAATATGGGCGAGGTGGTTTCTACTTCCTACGCCCTGCTGGAAAAAAGACGACAGAAACAGCTGCTCAGCATTATTGCCCAGCCGGAGCACCTCACCGAGAAAGGCATTCAGGTGGTTACGGCTGGTTTAAAGGTTGATCTGCAGAGCTGCACTCCGGCGGTTGCCGCAATCGCTGCTCTATTAAAGCAGTTAGGGCCGGAGCCCTTTATAGTTCTTCTTGTTGGTCGACTGTCCGCTTATCTGGCAGGTGTTCGTAACGGTATTCCGCTTTTCCTGCAGTCTGTTCCACTCAGTGCAACTGCTGAAGTTGAATCAGGAGTTGCTGCCCATGCCATTGGTTTCGGCAGACAGACGTTACAGCGTGATTTCGAAATAGACAGCTGCAGGCTGGTCTGTTTAGGCGAAGGCAGAGAGAGTTTTGATTTTGAAGGTCTGGACGAGGAGAACTGGATTCCCGACTGGAACCACTGCCTTGCTGCCGAAGGGAATGATATTGTCCGTTATCCGGCACTTTTTGGTTCACTGTTTGTCGAAAGTAACTTTTCCATGCTCTCTGTAGAGTATGCCCGTGCCGGGCAGTTAAAGAAATTGTCGTCTCTTCTGACGGTGATGGCTGGACTTGCCTGTATCGTTCTGGCAACTCTTTCCTATCTCAACATGGAGAAACTAAAACCCCTGCAGATACGGCTTGATGTAGAAAAGCGAGAGCTATCCCGTGATGTTGGAGATATGCGCAGGATCACACCTGATTCCGATACAGTTGAACGGGTGAAGGTCTATATGGATATTATGGATAAAGTCGCTGCAGAGCCGTCCATTGCCATGGTGCTCCGTGATATTGCCATCTCTCTTCCCGATAAGGTGCTTGTTGATGATCTGCGTATCACAAGGGAGGCTGGCAGTTCTGCGGTGGAAGATGATCCCATGATGGCGGTTCCTCCTCCTGGAATGGACGCAATGCCCGATGAACCCGGAATCAGCGTCGCCGGGTCGCCTGCTGAACAGCTTCTTACTCAGCAGGTTGTGGTCAGTCTTACATGCCGCAGTGTCGGGGAGTACAGTCTGGTGAAGGCACGATTTGACGAAACAATTAAGGGGCTGGCGGCACATTTTAGCTTACGAAATATGGACTGGGATTACTCGGAAAAAGAAGGCATCGGCAGCTTCCGTGGTGAACTGCTGCTTGAAGGTGGAGAATTATGAACACTCTGATCCCAGTTTATGATAAGAAGGTTGGTATCATGCAGGTTGTTGTTGTCGTGCTTTTCTCGGTTTCGCTTTACGTTTTTCTAAATTCCATGCAGGAGAAGAAACGGGTATTTAAGGAACTAGCTGTTGTCGCCTCCCAGAAAGAGCAGCTGCAGCAGATCCAGCAAAGCGTGGAAGGTTATAACAGGGCGGTGGCAAAAAACAGCGGCTTGGAAGATCTCACCTCTGATCCGGTCTGGGAACAAGTTGATTTTAAATGGAAATCATTAGGATTTGCTGAGCTGGTTGGACGAATCGACAATCTGTCGCATCAGCAGAAACTGTTTGTTATGAAATCGTTTACCGCCGAGCTTGAAAAGGGAACGGATAATATGGATGGGCGTCCTGGTGGAGTACAGGGCAGCATGGCAGTAGATCCGGTTAAAGAGAGATTTTATCATTTGCGGGGATATTTTTTATGTCCATGTCTGTAGAAGGGGTTGAGGAAAGGTTGTGTTTTGCCATTGTTCCCCTTACTCTGGTTGTTGGTACAGCCCTTGCCGTCTGGTTTGCACTGTTTAGCAATTCAGACCAAAAGATGCCTGGTGTGACACTGCCGTTTTTCAGTTATCAGGCACCTGAAGGTAAGACGGCGGCATATCACGTTGATTTAGATCATACTTCGGATATGCCGATACGTGAGATTTTTCATGTGGCTGCGGGGGCAAAGCAGAAGGAACAATCCCTTGATGTCAATGAAGTTGCTCTGGGAATGGTGATAGTGAAGGGAAAAAAACGTTTCTGCCTGACCAATGGGGTTATGTATAAAGAGGGTGAGGGAAATGGCTATTTTACCGTGCACAGTATCAAGTCAAACGGTGTGCTTTATCAGATTGGAGATGAGACTGTTTTCCTACAGGCGGGTGAAAACGTGAATGTAGATGGAGAAGGAAATGTGAGTGAACCGGGACGGTAATTGCAAACGTTTGCTGGTGAGACTCAATAGGGGAAGAGAATTGCAGATACTACTGCCGGGAAGAAAGAGAATGAATGTCTGTTTAAAGAGTATAATGCTTATGTCCGCTTTTTCAGCTGTTCTTTTGCTTGGGCTGCAGGGTTGTGCTGATAAGGCAGAACCCTTGGAGCCGAAGCTTGCATCTACAGAACTGTCAGATTTTACAAGAAAAGAAGATGTAGGCAAAAAAGGCAAAAGGAACTGGGAATGGCAGGTTGATACTAGCCGTAATCAGGAGCCGGAAAAAGAGCTACAAAAGCCGAAGTTTAAAAGCCTTAATCCACTGGATACGGAGCGGGTGAATATCTCTGTTGTGGGAGAGCGGTATGAGCAGATTTTGCAGGTACTTGCCCATGCTTCAGCTCTGAATCTAATAATCTCCCCGGAAACTACTGCTGCCCTCGGCAGTTCCGTGCAGCTGACGGCAGAATATCAGGATATGTCGGTGCGGCAGGTTCTGGATTCTGTGTGCAGGATGCTGAATGTGGCCTGGTATGAAGAGAGCGGTTCTCTTTTTGTCGAACCCTTTGTTAGAAGAAACATTGATCTGGATTTCTTAGGCTCGATTCGTCAGTCAGCCTTTGAGATAGGCGGCGATGTGTTGGGATCGGCTGGCGGCAGCAGCGGTGGCAGCGGCCGTTCTCCTTTAAATGGACGATTTGTGGTTAAAGGGGAAACAACAGATACCGTAACAGATATTTACACTAACATAGAGGCTTCCATCACACAGCTGCTTGGTGGAGTCGGTACATTTGTTCTGAATCGGCAGACAGGGAATCTTATGGTGCGATCCCGTCCTGAAACGGTTGATGAAATAGCAGAGTATGTGGGAATTTTACGAGAGAAATACCGGCGTCAGGTTCTTATTGAGGCAAAAATCATCGAAGTGGGTTTAAGTAAAAAACATGAACTGGGCATAGACTGGCGAAACGTTGGAGCCTTCCTCAGTAGGACAGCCCTGCGTTCTGCAAGTGAAGCGGTGGCTACCATTACACCTTCAGTTAGTCCTGATGATTCGTTTTATTCCTTATCCATTAATTCGAAATATTCTAATATTAACGGTATCATTCATGCCCTTGAAGAATACGGTCAGCTGAATATCCTGTCCAACCCGCGTCTGAAGGCAATGAACGGGCAGTCTGCCATTATCAGCGTGGGGCAGTCTGTTGCCTACCTGGCAAGTTTTGAGCAGGAAACTGAAGGGACAGGGGACAACAGGCAGACAACGTATACTACTGAAATCGGATCTGTTTTTGACGGTGTCCTGTTGGGACTGACTCCCATAATAGAAAAAGATGGAATGATTACTCTGCATATTGTACCCATTAAGAGTGACCTTGTAAAACTTGATAAAGTGAACTTCGGCCCCACGTTTTCCAGTTATCAGATCACGCTGCCCCGGGTGAATCTTCGGGAAATTTCCACGGTTACCCGGGTTCACTCTGGAGATATCGTCTTGCTCGGTGGTCTGATTATGGATTATGATGACGTGGATAACAACGGTGTGCCGATTTTAAGTGATATCCCCTATCTCGGCAGACTGTTTCAGTATCGGTCTAAGGAAAAAAAACATGTGGAAATGGTAGTCGCACTGCATGTCACAGTAGTTGACAACTATCCCACCAAAAATTAGTCAAAGACGATAATGAGCGAGCTTTTTAACGCATTGCAAAAACTTGAGGAGAAGAATGCTCCTGATGATATCCCTGCACCACCGCCTGTCTCGGGAGACGGAGGAGGCGGGAAGCGAAGGGGTGTTCCCTATCTGAAAGCTTTGCTCCTGCTGTTGCTTGTACTGCTTATGACGGGGGGAGCTCTTGCCTTTCTCTGGTTTCAGCCGAACCTGCCCTTTTTCTCAAGTACCGTGCAGCAGCAGGCAGTCTCTTCACAGGATGTTTTACCCAAATCTGCTGAGCCTCTTCCTCCTGAAGTCCTGCCGAAAGATGCGGAAATTCCAGAAGATACTGTAAAAGAAGAACCCGTGACTGGAGAAGAGGGTGCTGGTTTTGTAGAAAATGTGGGGAAAGCAGCGGACGAAAGTGAAAAATCTTCAGACAGGGAACGTGTAGAAACCGGTATTGCCATTGCTGCTGAAGAAAAACAAGCTGTTGAGAAACAGCAGCAGGATATTGAAACTGTCAGTCAGGAATTTGTCAGGGAAAGACTTCAACCGCAGTCAGTTGATATCGTTCATGACATTGAACGGGAGCGTGACATGGTGCAACGGAAAAGACTCATGTACCGTGCGGAGCATCTGCGTATGCAGGGAGATTTCAACGAAGCCTTGGGCCTCTATAAACAGGCGTGGAGCATTAATCCGGGGCCGGCACTCGCCAATAATATTGCGGCAATTTTAATCAGCATTGAGCAATATGCGAAAGCGGAAAGCTACCTGCAAAAGGGCCTGCAGCTAACTCCAAACGACGGGGATCTTCTCTTTAATTTGGAAATAGCCCGACAGGGAAAGAAGCAAAAAAAGTAACAACTCCCCCATCATAATCTGCTATATCAATTTTTCAAAGCCAAGGTTATCTGAATTACAACAAGGGAATTCATTGTTTACGTCATTTTAATGGCGTGCGTTGTTCCCAGCAAAAATGGCTATTATGAAAAATTCTCAAATGCCTGATACAACAAGTAGATCTATGGACAGAAAAATTATTTGTAAAATTGATTTTCTGCCGCTATTGTCAAGGTAGAGTATTTGTTTTTGTTAAAAATTTCGTAACTATTCAGGGCACGTCATCTTCGGCCCTTCAGCCCCTTTCATAGAGCGTAACTCTTATGAATTGGGCTGAATGACCGAATCTAACGAACCCTGAACAGTTACATTTCGTGCTTTTTCTGTATTTCTTACCGTTACGCTGAATAGTTACTTTATTTCTTTTATTCATCTGCCACCTAAAAAAAAGGGGCGTACTGCCAATGCAGTACGCCCCTTTTTTGCCACATTTTTTTCTGCTTAGAGGCTTTACATCCCTAGCTCCTGGATCTTATCAAGTAGTTCCTGCTGTTCATCGCTCAACTCTTTTGGAACCGCCACTCCAACTTTCACATAGAGGTCACCACGGCCACTTTTAGGACCAGTCGGCAAGCCATGTCCTTTGAGGCGTAACTTGGCGTCTCCCTGGATTCCCGCAGGCACACTTACCTTAAACTTCTTGCCCTCCAGCGTTTCAACTTCCACCTTTCCACCC
>CAYWMZ010000003.1:0-23061 GCA_964459485.1 uncultured Desulfocapsa sp.
CTGCTTAACTTAACCTGCATCAAGTTTTGATTTCTATCAAATTTGATGCAGGTTTTTTTTATTTTAATACTACTATTCCTCTAATCCCCCTCCACCGTGACACAGCAATTGACTTCCATTCAGACCATTCCTCTCTCCAGTATAGAGTATTCTGATCGCTGGAGCATGCACTCCTTCCTGGAAGGAAGTGCTCCACCTCAGCTTCGAGAATCAATCGAGCGCATAGGCCTGCTCCACCCTCCCACTGTGCAGAAACTCCTTTCAGGAAAGTTCCTTGTTATTTGTGGTCACTTCAGAGTCCAAATCGTGCAGCAGCTATTCTCTGCAACCAGTACCATTCCTTGCCGTATCCTCCCCACCAATTCATCCACCAAAAATATTCTCGACCTTATTATTGGTGACCAGCTTCTATCCGGCCCCTTAAGCTCCATTGAAAAAGGCTTCTTCTTCAAAATCTGTAGAAAATTTATGGATAGCAAGACTATTGCCAGTTCATACCTCCCCTTGTTGGGTGAAAAGATACAAGAACACAGCATAAAAAAAGTATTGCAACTCCTCACTCTCAGCCCCAATCTCCAAACCAATATCCATAACGGTACAATCAATGATAAGATAGCCTTTGATCTTCTCAGCCTAAATTCTGCTGATAGGGATACGATACACACTCTCTTCCAGGAATTAGGGCTTGGTGGAGGGAAACAGAAACGGTTGCTCTCGTTATGTAAGGATCTGGTGGGGAGAGATGGACTTACGATTCAGGATCTGTTGGCCGCCCAAGACCTTCAGGACATCCTCACCCATAAAGAGATGAACCCGCCGCAGAAAGGCATGCTTATTCTAAATGCCCTCCATAGGCGGCTTTATCCTGACAGCATTGCCGCAGAGGAATCCTTTTCAAAACATATCAACGCTATGAACCTTCCCAACAACTGTTCAGTAACTCATAGCACATCATTTGAAACGGATGCCGTATCCCTTTGCATCAGTTTCCCCAACCTCAAAACAATGCAACAGCAACTCCTTGTAATACAAAAACTTGCTAATCAGAAAAAGAGTTAATAAGCCTGTATATGCTGTTCCAGATACAAAAGATAAGGATATCGTAAAATAGTCTTCTTTGGAAAACGGCTCTGATGTGCGAAAAAAATTGAGATCACGTCGAGCTATCCAGGTCTCCCTGAATGAGTAGATCTTCGCCACACGGAATATAGGAAACTCGCTTTAACCTCGGCGCTGAATCAAAATCATCCACGGAAAATCCGTCAATAAGTGGGTTTCCCGAAGATCCGGCAAAGAGTGGTGCAACGAACAGCATCACCCTGTCCACTAAAGATTCCTTTAGAAAGCTTCCATGAATCCTTGCCCCACCCTCTACCAGGATTGAGCATATTCCAAGTCCTCCAAGGGTGTCCAAAACCTCACCAAGATCGAGTCTTCCATCCGCAGCAGTGCCCACTAAATGGGTCTTAACGCCCGATATAGCATCGAGACAGATACGCTTCTGCGAATCTGCTGTATTGCAGCAGAAGATCAGCGTTGCTGCTAATGAATCGAGTTTCAGTATTTTGGAATGGAGGGAAATAGAAAGAGAACTGTCAAGAATCACCCGAATGGGGTCACGACCGTCTTTGTGAAGGCGGGTGGTAAGAGATGGATCATCGGCCTCAAGCGTACCACGACCGATCAGAATGGCATCTAGATTGTTTCGTAATGTATGGAGTTGTTGTAGACTGTGCTCACCCGTCATCCTGCCAGGAACACCTCTCTGGTAACTTAAGCGACCATCAAGACTCATACCTGCCTTCATGACCACAAAGGGTCTACCAGTACTTATGTGTTTAATAAAGGGACGATTCAGTTCACGACACTCCTCTTCAAGCACACCACAGCATACCTCTAATCCTTTATTTCGCAGGTAGTCGCTACCACTTCCATTAACCAGAGGATTAGGATCCTCCATACCAATCACTACTCTCCTCAATCCAGCAGCAGCGACAGCATGGCTACAGGGCGGGGTACGCCCAGTGTGGTTACAGGGTTCCAGGGTCACATATATTGTAGCACCAACTGCCCTCTCCCCTGCAGCACGCAGTGCATGCACTTCTGCATGGGGAGTACCCGCCTTCTTATGGTAACCACGACTGATCACAGTACCATCATCATGGACAATAACCGCACCAACACAAGGATTTGGTGAAGTCCTTCCCAAACCTTTTTTTGCCTCAACAAGGGCTAGGCGCATAAAGCGCTCATCAGCAGGGTTTAACCGCATACCCTCTCTATACATCAGGTTCAATATCTGCTCGGGAATCTAACAACCCTTTGAGTTCATCCATAAACTCATTTACATCCTTAAACTGTCGATACACAGAGGCGAAACGAACATAGGCAACCTCATCGAGAATGGGCAAATCTTCCATAACCCATTCTCCAATGACCTCGGAAGGTACCTCTTTAGAGGGAAAGTCCTGCAACTTACTCTCTATATTATCTACAAAGGCATCGATATCATCACAACTGACCGGCCTCTTTTCACAGGCCTTCTCCAGGCCTACCATCATCTTCTGGCGATCCCATACTTCACGCCGTCCATCCTTCTTGACCAGCATGGGCAGCATAACCTCAAGGCGTTCATAGGTGGTAAAACGCTGTTCACAAGATAGACAGGATCTCCGTCTTCTAGTAATGGTACTCTCTTTATTGAGACGTGAGTCTATTACCTTATTGTCAAGATGACCGCAGTAGGGACATTTCATAAAAAATCCTTTAATGGGGAAATTTAAAAGACAGCGGACAATGGAAAGGTGTCACAAAGAGTACGAACTTCAGCCCGAACAACTGTGTTAACCTCAGTACTGCGAGAATCAAGGACTTTTTCAATCCAGCCTGCAATACGTTCCATCTCTTCACTTTTCAGCCCTCTTGTTGTAACAGCAGGGGTTCCAATGCGAATTCCTGAAGTTACAAACCTTGGCTGTTTATCGAACGGAATCGCATTTTTATTAGTGGTAAGCCCTGCCTCTTCCAACAGACCTTCGGCCTCTTTTCCGGTGATATCTTTGGAACTGAGATCAAGGAGGATGAGATGGTTGTCTGTACCACCTGAGACAAGACGAAACCCTTTAGCCACAAGTGATTTCCCAAGAACAGAAGCATTTTCAACCACCTGTTTCTGATACCTGACAAAATCGGAACTCAAAGCCTCCTTAAATGCCACAGCTTTAGCAGAGATAACATGAACCAAAGGCCCTCCCTGAATACCCGGAAATATTTTCGAATCAATACTCTTTGCCCATTTCTCCTTGGCAAGAATCATCCCACCACGTGGGCCTCGCATGGTCTTGTGGGTGGTGGTCGTTACAAAATCGGCGTGGGGTACCGGTGATGGATGGACCCCTGCGGCAACGAGACCCGCAATATGCGCCATATCAACCATAAAAAGGGCACCAATCTGATCAGCTATACGTCTAAATCCTTCAAAATCAATAAAGCGAGAGTATGCAGAGGCACCGGCAACGATCATTTTCGGACGATTTTCAAAGGCAATACGTTCCACTTCCTCCATATTGATCTGTTCCGTTTTTTTATCAACTCCATAGGAGATAAAGTTAAAGAGCTGTCCGGAGAAATTTACTGCACTACCATGGGTCAAATGTCCGCCATGGGCCAGATCCATCCCCAGAACCTTGTCCCCTGGTTTGAGTGTCGCAAAATACACCGCCATATTGGCCTGAGACCCGGAATGTGGCTGAACATTAACATACTCGGCACCAAATATCTCTTTAGCCCGTTCTATGGCAAGTGTCTCTGCGACATCGGCATAATCACAACCACCATAGTACCGTTTCTGAGGATAGCCTTCAGCATACTTATTGGTAAAGATAGAACCTTGAGCCTCAAGAACGGCACCTGAAACAATATTTTCCGAAGCAATCAACTCTAACTGACTATTTTGACGTTCGTACTCATTGTGGATACATTGGAATATATCGGGATCACTGTTTTCCAAAACGGACATAACTATTTCTCTCTTATAATCTTTTAAAATCTGACTCCTCCAAGAATGGAGGCGAATCAGACTAAAAAACCGGCAAGGCCTTAGTGGCCTACCGGTTTTAAAAATAAATTCGGGTTACAAAACTCAACTAAACAGTTCTATTCGACGCTGGTGCCTGCCACCATCAAAGGGTGTTGCAAGCCAGGTTCGCACAATCTCCTGAGCAACGCCAGGTCCAGTCACACGTTCTCCAAGACAGAGAACATTTGCATCATTATGTTCCCGGCTCATGGCAGCAGTATATTGTTCACTACAGAGCGCAGCGCGTATTCCGTTGTGTTTGTTAGCCGCCATGGACATCCCGATACCAGTACCACAGATCAGAATTCCACAATCAGCCGTACCGTCAGTAACCTGTTCACAGACACTGTCTGCAAAGTTGGGATAATCGACGGACTGTTCATCGTGGCAGCCCATATCAATTATCTCATGTCCGAGTTCTCGTAAAAGCGGTATTATATCCTCTTTTAATGAAAAACCACCATGATCTGACCCTAAAGCTATTTTCACTTTTTCACCTTCTTCTTACAATAAGCAGCCAGCTCTCTAAATTCTAAAGAAAACACCTAGACCCAACGTAATGGCAAGTGTCAGGATTCGAAGCGTTTCATAACAATAACACCATTGGTGCCGCCAAAGCCAAATGAATTGGAAATTCCAGCCCTGATCTCCATCTTTCTTGCGGTGTGAGGCACATAATCAAGATCGCATTCCACACTCGGGGTATCAAGGTTAATAGTGGCTGGTGCAATCTGTTCCTTGATACTCATTGCCAGAAAAGCCGCCTCTAGTCCCCCAGCTGCACCAAGGGCATGCCCAGTCATAGACTTAGTGGAACTTATGGCAAGTTTTGCTGCATGCTCACCAAAGACACTTTTTATGGCAGTTGTTTCACAGCGGTCATTTAAGGGAGTAGAAGTTCCATGGGCATTGATATAATCTATATCAGTTGCCTGCATGCCTGCATTCAGGAGTGCAGCCGCCATACAGCGTGCAGCACCATTACCATCTTCCGGAGGTGCAGCGATATGGTACGCGTCGCTTGAAGCACCAGCACCAACAACCTCTGCATAGATGGTAGCGCCACGCTTTAAGGCATGATCAAGTTCTTCAAGAACCAACATCCCAGATCCTTCCGCAATCAGAAAACCATCACGGTCTTTCTCGAAGGGCCGGGATGCTTTTGTTGGCTCATCATTTCGAGTGGAAAGTGCCTTCATAGAACTAAACCCACCCACACCCAGAGGGCAGATCACCGACTCAGTACCACCTGTTACGACAACATCACTGGCACCACGAACAATAGAATGAAAGGCTTCACCCACAGCATGGGTTCCGGCAGAGCAGGCAGTTGACAAGGACAGGTTGGGCCCCTTGGAACCGATTTGCATGGATATATGGCCTGATGGCATGTTGGGAATCGCCATGGGGATAAAAAACGGTGAGATCCTCTTAGCACCACGTTCCATAAAGATCGAATGATTCTTTTCAATGGTGGGAAGCCCTCCCATTCCACAACCGGTGATTACTCCCACCCGCTCACAGTTGTTGGCGTCAATGATAAGCCCACTGTCTTCCACGGCAAAACGGGCAGCAACAACACCGTATTGCACAAAGAGATCCAGGTGTTTCGCACTCTTTTTATCGAAATAATCCAGAGCTTCAAAATCAGTAACTTCAGCTGCAATCTGTGATGCCATACCAGACGCATCAAAACGAGTGATGGGGCCGACGCCACTCTTGCCAGCAAGAATATTATTCCAGGTCTTCTCCTTGCCCGTTCCCAGGGGGGTAACAAGACCAATGCCTGTGACTACAACTCTGCGCTTCGCCATTCAATCCTCTCGGGGGCCGAGAAACCCCGGCACCTTAAAAAATTATTTCAGGTTATTTACAAAATCAATAGCATTCTGAACAGTGGCAATTTTCTCTGCCTCTTCATCTGGAATCTCAACATCAAATTCCTCTTCCATTGCCATAATCAACTCTACAAGGTCAAGAGAATCAGCACCAAGGTCATCCACAAATGAGGCACCAGATACAACTTTTTCCTTATCAACACTCAACTGCTCAACAATAATATCCACCATCTGTTGTTCAATTGCCATTTTTAACTCCTGTATGTTTTTCTAATTATTTTTACGAGTCCGGGATTATCCCAGATTCCATCACAAATATAATTCCATTTTTTGCACTACTCATACCAAACTCAAACAAAACTGTAAATCACATATACATGCCACCATTAACATGGATGGTATTACCCGTGACATATCCAGCACCATCACTGACAAGATATGCAACCGCAGCGGCCACATCTTCAGGGCTTCCAAGACTTGCCATTGGAATCTCAGATTTAATCTGATTCTGCACATCTTCGCTGAGTTCACGGGTCATATCAGTGACAATGTAACCGGGTGCCACTCCATTGACAGTAATATTTCGACTTGCAAATTCCCGGGCCATGGATTTGGTCAAACCCTGTATGCCAGCTTTAGCAGAGGCGTAATTAACTTGCCCCCCATTACCTGCAAAACCCACAACTGAAGATATATTAACAATGCGACCCCACTTCTTTTTCATCATAGAGCGTACTGCTGCCTTAGCGCAGATAAAGGAACCTTTAAGATTGGTATCGAGAACCGCATCCCAATCGTCTTCCTTCATCCTTACCATAAGCCCGTCTCGGGTAATTCCCGCATTGTTGACTAAAATATCAAGGGAGCCGGCATCTTTAATGAGATTTTTGATTGCATCCTGAGTTTCACTGGCATCGGCTACGTTAAAGGCAATGGTTTCAGCACTGCCCCCTGCGTCAACAATAATCTTCCGGGTCACAGATGCCGCATCGGGATTAGAGACATAATTAACAAAGACATGGGCCCCCATGGCCCCAAGCTGTACACAAATTGCACGGCCAATTCCTCTGCTGCCGCCTGTTACCAGAACATTCTTTCCCGTAAGACTCATGATCTATTCTGTCCCTCAATTTTACTGATAAGCTTTGGTAATACCTCAAAGAGATCTCCCACTATCCCAAAATCTGCTACATCAAAAATGGGGGCATTTTCATCACGATTTATGGCAACAATAGTTTCAGATGAATTCATTCCAGCCACATGCTGAATGGCTCCAGAGATACCGCAGGCAATATAGAGCTTCGGGGCCACCGTTTTTCCGGTCTGCCCAACCTGATGCGGATAACCAATCCAACCAGCATCAACGACAGCACGGCTGGCAGAGACAGATCCTTTCATGGCAGCAGCAAGTTCTCGTATCAGACCAAATCCTTTTTCACTATCCAGCCCTCGTCCGCCACCAATCAGAATATCAGATTCCTGAATATTCACATCATCAGTATCAGATATAACAGACTCAAGTACACGCACTTTGGACTGCAACATGTCAGGCTCAAGTTTCACATTAATAATTTCGCCACTTCGACTGGCATCGAAATCAAGTGCCTTCATTACATTAGGCCGTACCGTCGACATCTGGGGTCGTGAACTGGGACAGACAATAGTAGCCATGATATTGCCGCCAAATGCTGGCCGCGTCTGTAGCAGAGCACCGTCATCTTCACGAATATTGAGATTTGTACAATCAGCAGTAAGCCCAGCCCCCAGTCTATTTGCAACACCAGGAATAAAGGAGCGCCCAATGGCGGTGGCGCCTGCCAGAACGATCTCTGGTTGATTCTTTTGAATCAGATGGGTTAACACAGCCCCGTAGGTTTCATCTGTAAAAGATGCCAGAGCCGGATCATCAGCACAGTAAACGATATCAGCACCATGACCAATCAGGCTTTGCGCTGTATCTTTGGTATCAGAGCCAATGAGCACAGCCACCAGTTTGACCTTTCTGGCATCGGCAAGTTTTCGGCCAACACCCAAAAGTTCCAATGAGACAGATGCCAGATTTCCAGCTCTGAATTCACAATAGACCCAGACACCGCTCCATTTTTCAAGATCTACCTGGACACTTTTTTCTGCGTCTTCAATGGCCAGGGCCTCAACGTCACAACTCTCAACACAGGAACCACAGAGGGTACAGGCATCACCAACTACTGCCAGGCCATCCACAACTTCAATGGCTCCAAAGGCACAGTTGTCTTCGCAGATGCCACAGCCAATACACAGATCATTATTTACAATTAACATGATTCTATTTCCCTTAAATCCGTCTAAATATAGGGTGCGATTTTTTCAACCAGCTGCTCAACCTGCTCATCTATGGATCCGGTAAGTATTGCTCTCTCACCACGCGGTGGCGGAGGAAACACATCAACCACCTGAGTAGGAGATCCGGCAAGTCCTATTTTCTTTGGATCAGCCCCAACATCGGCAGCCGACAAGACCTTAATTTCGGCCTTTTTGGCCTTCATCTTGCCCTTGAGGGAAGGTACCCTGGGATTATTAATATCTTTTACCACGGTTAGTAACAGGGGATATCCAGCTGCAAGTACATCATAGCCATCGTCCATCATTCGTTCCATGATTATCTCTGTTTCACTGGCCTCCCGTATCTTTTGAATACAGGTCACAAAGGGGATATCCAAACGAATTGCAAGGCCTGGACCAACTTGAGCAGTATCACCATCAATGGCCTGCTTGCCACAGAGAATCAGATCAAAGTCACCAATACTTTGTACGGCCTTAGCCAGGGTATAGGAGGTAGCCCAGGTATCAGCTCCGGCAAAGGCACGATCCGAAACTAACACCGCTGAATCGGCACCGCATGAGATAGCCTGTTTCAAAACTTCCTCTGCCTGCGGTGGCCCCATGCTGAGAACGATGACTTCACCACCAAGTTGTTCCTTGAGACGAACAGCCTCTTCAACTGCATGCTGATCGTAGGGGTTCATTATGGACTGCACCCCTTCTCTGGCCAGAGTGTTGGTCTTGGGATCAAGACGAACATCCTTGGCGTCCGGTACCTGTTTAATACAGACAATAATTTTCATATTTGTAAACTGTTTGCTAAGTATGCAAATGAACCTTTATGCTACGCTACGACCGCTACAGATGATCCTGCCCAGCTACCTACTTACGGGAGTATTCTTTATTGAGTTCCTGTCCAATGACGTTCCGCTGCACCTGGTTGGTTCCCTCATAGATCTGAAGGATTTTTGCATCACGCATCATTTTCTCAACCGGATATTCACGCATATAACCATACCCACCCATTACCTGCACGGCGTCGGTGCTTACTTTCATAGCCATATCGGTGGCCATTACTTTACAGATGGAGGAAACCTTGGACATATCTTTGGGATGAGCATCAATGTGTTTGGCAGCAGAATAGACAAGGGCCCTTGAGGCCTCAAGCTGAATCGCCATATCGGCAAGCATATGCTGCACCGCCTGAAAGGCAATGATGGGTTTATCAAACTGCACACGCTGTTTGGCATAAGTTACAGACTCATCAACACAGGCCTGGCCAATACCGAGGCCAAGTGCGGCAATTCCTGGACGAGATGAATCCAAAGTCTTCATTACGGTGATAAAACCGGTGCCCTTACGACCGATCAGACGGTCTTTGGGAATTCTGCAATCTTTAAAAATCAATTCAGTGGTGGATGAGGCCCGAATTCCCATCTTCTTTTCTTTAGGACCACAGGAAAACCCGGCGTCACCTTCTTCAACCACAAACATGGACGCCCCGCGGGCACCCTTGGATCTATCGGTTATGGCGACCACTGTATATATCTGGGCCTCCCCTCCATTGGTAATCCACTGTTTGGTTCCGTTTAAGATCCATTCATCACCATCGAGTACCGCTGTGGTCTGGATTCCAGACGCATCAGAACCCGCATTGGCCTCGGTAAGACCAAATGCAGCAAAATGTTTCCCGGCAGCAACGTTGGGGAGGTATTTCTGCTTCATCTCTTCAGATCCAGCAATCATGATGGGATAGATTCCCAGAGCACTGGCGGCAAAAGCAGTTGCCACACCAATACACCCTCTACCTAACTGCTCCAGGGCCAGTACGATATCGAAACAGCCGCCACCAAAGCCACCATACTCTTCTGGAATTGGGACACCAAAGAGATCTGCCTGGCCCATATTTTCCAGTATCTCACGGGGGAATTCATCTTTTTCATCAAGTGCTGCACGGTTGGGAATGATCTGCTCATCGGTGATCTGCCGGGCAATCTCCACAATCATGCTCTGTTCTTCGGTAAGAAAATAATCCATCGTCTCTCCTGTCTACCACCTTATCAAAGATGCCCCCCAGGTGAAACCACCACCAAAGGAACAAACCAAAAGTAAATCACCACGCTTCAAACGCCCTTCACGATTCGCCTCATCAAGAGCTATGGGAATGGAAGCCGCTGATGTATTACCATATTTATGAACGTTTATGAACACTTTTTCTTCAGGTAAACCAAGGCGTGAAAGCAGTTTTTTTAGAATTCGAATGTTTGCCTGATGGGGTATGAGGTGGTCTATATCATCCAGTGTGATCTGTTCCCGCCGGAGGAGATCCATGACGGCCCCCTCCATTGCCTTTACCGCATATTTAAATACTTCTCTGCCCTCCATCATGATATGAGCACCGGGATTTTCGGGAGGTTCTATGGCCGGATTCAAGGAGGGGGCGCTGTGCATATAGAGAAGTTTCCAGAGACGGCCATCGGAAAAAAGCTTTGAGCCTATAATACCACGCTGGGTATCATCTGAGGTCTCAAGAACTACGGCACCTGCGCCGTCACCAAAGAGTATGCAGGTGTTTCGATCTTCCCAGTTGGTTCGGGAGGAGAGGGTTTCTGTCCCTATTACCAGGATTTTCTTATTCTTTTCACAGCGGAGATACTTATCCCCGCTGTCAAGGGCAAAGAGAAAACCGGAACAGGCAGCGTTAATATCGTAGGCAAAGGCCTTTGTCGCACCAAGTTCCTTCTGGACAAAACAGGCACAAGAAGGCATGAGCATATGAGAACTCATGGTTGCAACAATGATGAGATCAATTTCTTCACTTGCGACCTGCGCCATTTCAAGTGAACGTCTAGCAGCATTGGTGGCAAGACGATAGGCCTCCTCGCCCTTGCCGCTTATTCGTCTACTGGCTATACCTGTACGACTCTGTATCCACTCATCATTGGTCTCAACTAATTTCTCAAGATCATGATTCGTAACAATCTTTTCCGGTAAACAGGATCCGGTACCACGAACAACCGTAGGCATCAGGATTTCTCCGCCAGAGGATCCAAATTTTCCGCTATACTTGTTACAATCTTATCATTCACCTTAATTTCAACAATTTTTGAGGCCTCCAAAATGGCATTTTTGATAGCCACTGCATTGGATTTGCCATGGCATATTATACCTGTTCCGTTAATTCCAAGCAAAGGGGCTCCACCATATTCAGCATAATCGACCCGTTTTTTAAACGTTCGAAACACTGGCCGTGCCAGGAAATAGCCTATCTGCGCTTTAATAGATCCCATAATACCAGTACGGATCATTTCCGTGGCTGCCTCAACCAAGCCCTCACTCACCTTCAGACAAATATTCCCAACAAATCCATCACATACGATGACATCCACATCACCCTGGAAAATATCCCGCCCCTCAACATTCCCTATGAAATTTAGAGAACTGGAGGCAAGTAACTTATGAGTGTCACGGACAAGTTGATTCCCCTTCCCGGTCTCTTCACCTATACTGAGAATACCTATGCGAGGGGATTGGATATCAAAAACGTGAGAAAATGCAGAAGCCATCAAGGCAAACTGAAAAAGGTGCTGGGGTCGACAATCCACGTTGGCACCAACATCCATCATGACGACCGGTTTTTTGAGGGTGGGAAAAACACTGGCTATACCAGGGCGAGAAACCCCTTGAAGACGCCCAAGCTTTCGAACAGCGGCCGCCATTGTAGCACCTGAATTACCGGCACTCACAGCTGCCCGGGCTTCACCTTTTTTCACAAGATCAAAGGCAAGCATCACCGAAGAGTTCTTTTTCTTGCGAATGGCATCCACGGGAGACTCCCCCATTTCAACCACTTCACGAGTGTGGAGAATATCAACTCTTGAGAGAATTGATTCATGAGGAGCTAGATCGTCAAGGCAGCCTGCTATGGCAGACTCGTCCCCAACCAGAATCAGCTTCAGATTCGTTTCCTCTAGAGCCTGTATTGCCCCGGCTATCTGCTCATCAGGCCCATGGTCTCCACCCATGGCATCCAAGGCAATACGCATAGATAAATCCTATTCTATTTCAGCATCCAGACTGTATACAGAACGTCCCTTATACATCCCGCAGCTGGGGCAAATACGATGCGGCTGTTTAGGCTCTCCGCATTCAGAACAGGTGGAGATACTAGGTGCACACAGGGCATCATGAGATCTTCTCTTGCGGGTACGGGAACGGGAATGTCTTCTTTTGGGCAGGGCCATGGTATATCCTCCGATAAATACAATGCCGCAGAAGCGACATGAATGGTCTTATTTTTGTAGATCTTGCAAAATTGCAAAGGGGGAGTTTGCGTTAATATCTCCACAATTGCATTGTTTTTTATTCAAATTGACACCACAACGGCCACAAAGTCCCTTGCATTCTTCGCTACACAAACTGTAACCGGAGATTGCAAGTAAAAGCTGTTCTCGTATGATATCGTCACTTTCAACAGCAGGTTCAACTAAATACAGGGTTTCACAATCATCAGCGGTGCAATCATGTTCTGGTGCATACTGCGGCTCTTCTTCAATCCGCAGAGTGTACCTATAATCCTGCCTTACAGTAACATCTAATTCAGTACAACAGCGGTCGCAATGCCTGTGTACAACACCTTCGAGTTGTCCAACCAAGTGGAACATATGCTCCTGCACTTGGCTGACATGGAACTCAGCAAGTAAATCTACCGTAAGCACTGGCTCCATCTCTATGACTTGATAGGAGTCCTCTACGGTGAAGCTACGCCGGGTTGCAAGTTCTTGTGTAAGTAAGATTTTCATAATCTTTAGACAGGCCCACTGGTTCGGACTACAAATCAAACGTACGAAAGTACCCAATTTTGACAAGTTTGGCTAGAAAAAAATTTCACCGTCTGAATTTCTTCAAAATCCACAATGAAATAGTAGCCATACAATATCTTTTTTCATTATCAAATGAAGAAAAAGCATAAGGATACAGCAAAGGACTACAAAAAAGAATTTCCCCCAAAGCCCTCTTGCACGATTGAAGACAATCAGAGAATTCGAGCGAGTCGTTCGGAGGTTTTTTCAAGGCGAAGGGAAACTATTTTTAGGAGGTAGACCAGAAATAATGCCCCATATTCCGGAAACTCTTTCTGAAATCTCACAAAAGCCTGCCTACTCATTTTAAAAAGAACACAATCTTCAGTTGCTGTCACCCGAGTCTTTCTGCTATTCCCTGCCAGCAGAGCCCCTTCACCAACAACAGCCCCCCTGTCCAGCAGTGCAACAACCTGCATTTTATTTAAAAATCCTGTAAACTTATAAACCGCAAGACGCCCCTCCTGTAAAAAATAGAAGGACTCTGTAGCGTCATTGTAATCAAAAAGGATTTCCCCTTCCTTAAGCATTGTTTCGGTAAACAGTGCCGACATCTCGGTCACCGCCTGGCTCTTAGCGTCATAGATCGCTGTCAAAAAATTCTCCACTACTTGGATGTCTCCTGAGTAAAAGATGTGTTTTTTTCTTCGAGTATCTTAACCAATCCAGCAAATTTATCTTTTCTCAAGATCGACCTGAACTGTTCTCTATAATTTCGAAGAAAACTTACACCTTCTATATTCATATCATAGACCTGCCAGCCGCTCCCTTTATTCAGCATCACATAGCTAACAGGTAATGGTGGTGTGTCTGTACTGGTGACTATGGTTGCAACTGCGGCCTTATTCCCCTTGATTCGCTCATCCTTGTAGTGTATTTCCTGACCAGAATATTCCTCAAGTTTCCCCACATAGGCATTCTCCAGAAGTTTTGTAAAAAGAAGTTCGAAATGAACACGCTGTTCTCCATTGAGCTTCCGCCATGTCCTTCCAAGAACTCTTTTAGACATCTCTTTAAAATCAAAGCCACTGGCGGCAATTGACATAATCATTTGCCTCCTTACATCCTTATTACCGTCTCCTGCCAGGGCTGGATTACGAAGGACATCAAGCATCCCCTGCAATGTTGGGCGTAAGGCCTCTGTGGGACTTGTAGATGCCAGCGTCAAGGTAGATGTCAATAACAGAGAACAAAAAAGTATGAGGAATAAATATTTAGGTCTCAGATTCATTTCAAGGCACCTTCGATGGGGGAACATTCCTGACTCGTTACACCATTTTTAAAATTTATTTTCGAACTTATTATCGCTTTGCATGTGTGAAGTACTGTCTTCAATCTTTTGTCTTCGAAAGTCAAGATACACTTGGCGCATGGATACATAAGGATCCAAAGAATACTTCTTGAGGTCTTCATAAATAGTTGGATTCAATGATAACAAGTTCACCTTACTCTCCAAATAATAACCGCTACTGAGCCATAGATCATCAACAAAATAAACCATGGGATGCGTATAGGCATCGGCGGCAAAACCAATTCCGTCACGAATGTTTGAGGGCCCTAATATAGGAAGGCAAAGATAGAGTCCTTCCCCAAGACCCCAATAGCCGAGGGTCTGGCCAAAATCTTCATCTCGGGGGCTAATCTCAAATTCCAGAAGAGCAGGATCGCCAAAACCATATACTCCAAGGGTTGAATTAATAAAAAACCGGGAAATAACAGCACCGGCATCATTAAACTTCAACTGTAGTATGCTGTTTACGAAGCGGATCGGAGCTGTAAGATTATTAATAAAATTGGCAATTGAGTAACGGAAATCCACAGGCAAAGCGACGGTGTAGGCGGTATTCAGAGGACTTAGAATCCAATAGTATAATTTATCGTTAAATTCAAAAAACACTCGGTTCATGGGCTCTAAGGGATCATAATACTCAACTTCCGGAAGAGTATCATCATCAAAAAAGTCGTCGTCGAGCAACATATCCATAGCATCACCCTGGACAGTCCCCTCCCTTCCAGCCACCTCCAAGGCAGAGTTGTCGTCAACGTTACGGGCACAACCAAAGGAGGCCAATACCACAAGTAGAAGAGCGCAAAGGACGGTTATATTGGTTTTTGATACCATAAAATTATTATTTTAAGTAAACAGCAGACATCCGGCAACATCCACCTGAGAACAGATTCTCCCAAACTCCCTTTGCCATATCACTCAATGAAAACAGATCCGTATGAATTTGAAAGCCCTTATAAAACAACTACCCCATCCCGTAGAATAAGAAAAGACTTAAATACTATTTAACGTCACCAAATGCAAATTTACTGATAAGGGATTCGATATCCACTGAGGATTCGGTATCGGTGATGACACCACCCTCTTTGAGAATTTTATCGTCCCCTCCAAAGCTTAATGCGATAAACTTGTCACCAATCAGACCTTGGGATTTTACTGAGGCCATGGAATCCACAGAAAGCTCGATGCCTTTTCTAATTTCAAGGGCAACGTTTGCAACCCCGTCCTCATCAAGCCATATCTTGCTCACCCGTCCCACAACAACCCCTGCGATCTGCACCGAGGCACCCTTCTTCACCCCTGCAATATTGTCAAACTGGGCAATAATTGTATAGTTCTTACTATCGCTAAAGAGGGAGACCTCGCCTAATTGCAGCGCCAGATAGCCAAAGGCGACAAAACCTGCAATCATAAAAAGACCCACCAAAAATTCCATACTATTTTTCATTATTCCACCAAATGACTCTGATAAATTTCACCCATAGTGGTTTTCACAAATTCACGAATATGGGGTTTACTGGACCATTGAATTGACTCGGGCGAAGGAAAAACATCCATATCCCCTCTGTTGAGGACAATGACCTGGTCAGCAAGATTAAAGACCTTCGGAATATCATGGCTGACGATAATTGAGGTAAAGCCAACCTGCTCCTGGGTGCGTGCAAAAAGCTGATATATTTCCTGCGTCATAACCGGATCTAATCCGGTCGTTGGTTCGTCAAAGAGCATAATCTCAGGCTTGAGCTGTAAGGCCCTGGCAAGTCCTGCCCGTTTTTTCATTCCACCACTGAGCTGCGCCGGGAATTTGTCTTCATGGCCCAGTAGTTCCAGTTCCTCAAGGCTTGCAAAAACCTGCTCTTGGATTTCACTCTCACTTTTACTGGTCCTCTCCCGCAATGGAAGGGCAATATTTTCAAAAACTGTCATTGAATCAAAGAGGGCCGCCCCCTGAAACAGAACACCAAACTTGGTTCGAAGAATCTTTAGTTTCTTTCCCCGAAGCCTAGTGGTATCCTCGCCGCCAACGATTATTGTACCGCTATCAACAGAGAGAAGACCGAGGATAAGTTTCAGGGTCACACTTTTTCCCTGACCGCTACCCCCTGCGATAACCGTGGTCTTGCCAGCAGGTATGGAAAAGGTAACCTGATCCAGGATATTCTGGCGGCTCCCGTCTTCACGCACAAAGCCCTTAGTTACTTCATGAAACTCTATTCCAAGACCTTTCATATAAGGATCGCCGTTAATAGATAATCAAAGATTAGAACCGAAATGGAGGAAAGTACCACCGCCTGGGTGGTCACCTTAGCCACACTACGAGCACCGAAACCGGCACCTCGTATCAAGTGTACAAAGTAGCCGCGTCCGGTACATATCCAGACAACAAGAAAGCCAAACACAAATGATTTCACAATACCCAACCAGATATCATGATTCGTGACACTGCTCTGCATTCCATCAAAAAAACTCCCTGGATTAACACCCATAAGCTGTACTCCTGCCACATATCCTCCAGCAATACCAACAACATCGAAGAGGACGGTGAGAAGTGGAACAGAGATAAGAGCGGCCAGCAGTTTAGGCGAGATCAAATACCGGAAAGGATCAACGGCCATACAATCCAAGGCGTCTACCTGTTCGGAAATCCGCATAATACCGAGTTCAGCGCACATTGCAGACCCGGCACGTCCAGCAACCATCAAGGCCGTTAAGACGGGGCCGAGTTCCATAATGAGCGTGAGGGAGACTGCAGAACCCAGCATGCCTTCAGCACCAAACTTATGCAACGAATAGTAGCCCTGGAGGCCCAAAACCATGCCGGTTGAGATGGCTGTAAAAAAAATAACTGTAAGAGAGCCCACACCGATAAAGTGCATCTGCCGCATAAACTCTGAAAAGCGAAAAGGCGTTCTCAGGCAACCCTGTATCATCTGTAAGAGATAAAGCCCCATTCGCCCAATGTCGGTGACCACTGAGAGCCCTGTGTTTCCCAGCCGGGCTATGGAATTCTGTTGCATGGATATCTCTTGAGGTACAGTTAAAGGTTATTATTTTTCAGGTACTGCTGCCAAAGAATACTCAATTATAGTATTCGTCTGGCATAATTTCCATAGAGTCATTTCACAATTCTTCATTTTAAAATCTGTAACAAAGAAAGTCAATGTTTGTGAAGACAAGAATGGAGAGGGAGTACTATTTTTTTCCAAGACATAGAAGTGACCATACCCTCTTGAGCTCGAAACAGTGTTCTTAAAAAAAATCAATTCTTTCTGGGATCAAAGGTTTCACGCAGGGCCTCACCAATAAAAATCAGGAGAACCAAGGTCCCGACCAGAACCAGAAAGGTGGAAAGAGATAGCCACCATGCATCAATATTGGCCTTTCCCTGTGCCAGTAGTTCACCAAGCGATGGCGTAGAGGGAGGCACCCCAAGGCCAAGGAAATCAAGACTGGTGAGCGCAAGAATAGAGGCCGACATCCGAAATGGCAAAAAGGTAATAACGGGGGTCATTCCGTTGGGCAGCAGATGGCGATACATGATGGTTATATCTGAAACGCCAAGGGCCCGGGCTGCCTTTACATACTCCATATTCCTGCCCTTTAAAAATTCTGCCCGCACATAATCTGAGAGCCCCATCCAGCTAAAAAGGGAGAGAAGCACCAATAATAGCAGGACACTGGGTTTAAAAATTGAGGCAAAAATAATCAGAAGATACAACTCGGGCATGGCCCCCCATATTTCAATAAACCTCTGGAAGAAAAGATCTACTTTTCCGCCAAAAAAACCCTGTACGGCACCCGCTACGATACCGATCAGGGTTCCCACTGTAGTGAGGCAAAAGCCGAAGAGGATACTGAGCCGAAAACCGTAAAGCAGGCGGGCAAAGACATCCCGCCCCCTGTCATCTGTCCCCAGGATATTTTCCAGGCTTGGCGGCGATGGTACAGGCCCGTTGATATTAAAATTGATAGATTGGTAACTCTGTCGATTCAGAGGAAAATACACCCTGTTACCATTACTGCTGAGTTTCTCTTGAATATAGGGATCCAGGTAATCGGTTTCTGTCTCAAAGTCGCCGCCAAAGGTGGTTTCAGGATAACTTACAAATAGAGGGAAATAGGCCTCCCCCTCATAAATCACCAACAGTGGTACATCATTGGAGATACACTCGGCAAAGAGGCTTGAGATGAAGAAGAAGCCGAAGATTAAGAGACTGTAGTAGCCCCGACGGTTCCGGCAAAACCTGCGCCACCTTCTCTTGGAGAGGCTCATGGATTGAGGCATCAGGAGATCACCAGCGAGAAAAAAAGAGAGCCAGATTTATCCATTTTACTTATCACTTTCAAAACTGATCCTTGGATCCACCACAACATAACTAAGATCCGAAAGAAGACGGGAAAAGAGCCCGATAATTGTAAAAAAATAGAGGGTACCCAGAACCACAGGGTAGTCACGATTCAAAACCGACTGGTAGGCAAGCAGCCCCATACCATCAAGGGAGAATATGGTTTCAATAAGAAGGCTTCCGGTAAAGAAGGAAGCAATAAAATAGCCTGGAAATCCGGTAATAATAGGGATAATACCATTTCTAAAGACATGCTTATAGAGGATCTGCTGTTCACTGAGGCCCTTGGCCCTGGCCGTGAGTACGTACTGTTTGCGAATCTCTTCCAAAAATGAATTTTTAGTGAGCATGGTCATCACCGCAAGACTGCCCACGGCCCCAGAGCATATAGGGAGTACCATGTGCCAGAGATAGTCGAGTATCTGCTGCATCAGTCCCATATCTGACCAGCCATCGGAGACGATGCCCCGCAGGGGGAAGATATTCCAGAAGGAGCCGCCGCCAAAGAGCACAATGAGGACTATGGCCAGGACAAATCCTGGAATAGCATATCCAATAAGAATGACTGTGGAACTGAAAACATCAAAGCGGGAGCCATCCAGAACCGCCTTACGAATTCCCAGGGGAATGCAGACCCCGTAGACAATTATAAAACTCCAGAGTCCAAGGGACATGGAGACCGGCATTCTAGAGATAACCAGATCAACCACCGATTGTCGGTAATAGTAGGAAGAACCGAAATCAAAGACCAGATAGTTTTTCATCATGACAATGAATCTGGTTAAGGGCGGCTTATCAAACCCGTAGAGTTCCTTGAGCTGCTGGATCCGTGCATCATCCAAGCCGGAATCACCACGATACATGGAAGAAGTTCCGGCAACCTCACCGCCATTGCCCAAACCCTCCATCTGTGAGAGCAGTTGCTCCACCGGCCCACCCGGAACAAACTGGGTCACAATAAAGGTGAGCAGCATCACCCCAAACAGGGTGGGAATCATCAGTGCCACTCGTTTTAAAATGTAAAAAAACACAATAGAGCTTTAATCCTTGTCTTTTGATGTTCTATATGGCTAGTTGCAAGTTGACGGCATAATATACACTATTTTTCACACCCTCTCAGGTAAGACACTCCAATGATTACGACAACTGACGAACTTCAAGCCCTCATGGACAGAGCCCACCAGACAGACGCAGTGGCCCTGGATACAGAATTCATATGGGAACGAACCTACTATCCCAGACTGGGCCTTATCCAACTGGCTCTCTCCGACGAAGAATGTTTCCTTATCGACCCTTGTGCCCTGGAAGATCTCTCTCCATTGGGAAAATTACTCGCTGACAGGGAAGTTGTCAAAATATTTCACGATGCTCCTCAAGATCTTGCCATCCTGCGCACAGCCACCAAGAGCGATCCTCAGAATATATTTGACACCCGGCTGGCTGCCGGTTTTGGCGGGCTCAGCTCCACCTTGTCCCTTGGGGCCCTCATCGAACGTCTCCTTGATATTAGGCTTAAAAAAACTGAAACACGAACGAACTGGCTAAAACGCCCCCTGGATCAGAAACAGACAGAATACGCAATGGACGATGTGCGTTATCTGCGTGCAGTACGCATCCTGCTCCTGGCCCGAGTCCTTCCTGAGACTATGGCCTGGTTGGAAGAAGAGTTACAACGCCTGGATACACCAGAAAATTATACGGGGGTGGCCGACAGAGAACGTTACACAAAGGTAAAAGGAGCAAGCAACCTCAATGGACAGTCCCTGGCAATTCTTCAGGAACTTACCGCATGGCGCGAATCCGAGGCAAGAAAAAGGGACAGGCCTCGGGGACATATTATAAAAGATCCTGTGCTCCTTGGGATTGCACGGGATAGTTTAGTAGAGCCACAGGCAATTCTCAGCTGCGGAGAGATCTCCCAAAAGAGTGTCAAGACATACGGTGCCACCCTTATTCAGCTGGTGCACAAGGGGCTTGAACGATCAGAGTCCGATTATCCGCCCTCCCTGCAACGCATCAAACTCAGTAATAAACAGAAAAAGGCCCTCACCCAGCTCCAGGATTATATTCGCCTGAAGAGTGACGTGGCCGGTATCGATCCCGCCCTCATTGGCAACAAAAATGAACTCAGCTGCTGTGTCAAAAACAGTGCTTCATCGTCTTCACGACAGAAAAATAGCTGGAGAAAAGCCTTCCTTGCCGAGATGAAAGATGATAAATAAGTAATAGGGAAGTTGAATATCTATTTTGCGACTGCCATTTGCGGCGGAAGGCAGAACACCCCAATCTACAGATAAATCCGCACTCTTTTGCAACTATCAGGCGCCACATGTCTACCGAACATATGGCAGACGAAGCCCTCCTTCGTGAGAAGAAACATCTACCGTTAGTGAGCAGGAGATATTTGCCATTTGGCGTGAAACAGAAAATTTAATTGACTCGTTTTTTGGACACAATAACACGAAACTATAAGTAAAAGCTTTGAATATCGATAAATTGTGCTTCCTGGTTCTAAACATATAAGTACACAAGTTTGTTTAGAACTACTTTAATCATGCATAAAAAATGAGGAGAAAAAATGAAAAAGAAACTGTTAACAGGATTTGCAATAGGTTGTTCTGCCCTTATTGGAGCCTCCATATCGGGGGCAACTACATTAAATTATAACATTTTAGAGATTGGCGATTTCCCCTATTACACCAACACTAACATATCAGACACTTACAGTGGTACAGGCTTCGTCGGAATATATCCCGATAAATTTGTGCATTTATTTGGAATCGAACAAACAGCTTATTCTCGTACTGCACTTCAGGTTGACGTGAGTGCTCTTGCAGGCTTCACGATAAATAATGCATATCTAACATTTGACTTATTAAATGGCTCTCATGACACCCAAAATGTAACATTTAGTTCTTTTGATGCAAATGGGATACTTGGTCATTTTTGGAATATTACAGCAATAGATACACAAACATCTGCCATTAAAGGTTTAAGTTCTAATTCCGTAGACGTAAC
Organism: uncultured Desulfocapsa sp.; assembly: GCA_964459485.1. GTDB lineage: Bacteria > Desulfobacterota > Desulfobulbia > Desulfobulbales > Desulfocapsaceae > Desulfocapsa. The sequence goes on from CAYWMZ010000003.1 coordinate 21,732, forward strand.
TAATTTGCTTACTAATCGCTTAGCCACTGGTGACAATTGGTTTGGTCTTCACCTTCAAGGTACCGATGCGTACCAATGGTCATACACTTCTAATATCTATAATCCTGATTCAGCTCATATGCGACTTGTCGTTGATTATGGAACTGCACCAGTTCCTGAACCAACCACAATGCTTCTTTTCGGCACAGGCTTAGTTGGTCTTTTAGGTAACAAAATAAGAAAAAAGAAATAATAATTCCTTTACAAAAATGTTTATCCAAAGGCAAAATCATTATTTTGATTTTGCCTTTGCTACCAAACCCAATGCTCCTATCCAGGAATTTACAAGAGGCCCCTGGTAAAATTCAGCTCTACTGTAGCCGGAAGAGATCTATCCTCCCGAAAAGCTTCCACTATTCCCTTGCCGGCATTTGTGCCAAAACCGACTCCACGAAGATCCAAAATAAAGTTATCCAGCCCCATATCCCGTAATTCTCCACAGCTCCCCAGCAGGGAAAAGGGTTTCTCTGCAATAGTCAGGGTGAGCCCCTGATTTTCACGAAGATGGAATTGTTGCCCCTGATCGTTCCGCACACTGACATCACCCCTTTGAGCAATCCCTGAAATGCGAGAGGTAAAGAGGTCCACCCTGCCATAAACGGTCCCCAGCAAAGCCCTGGAATCTGCTCCCTGAAGAAGTTTTATGATATTCTCCTTGTCGTCTTCAATGGAGAGGCACACTGTTGAGCACCCACGTTCAGCCAGGAACGAATGGGTCTCTCTGTTTAGACTATACAGCCAGGGCCCTGCCATAAGCTGAAATTTCACAGAAGAAGCAAAGAGTTTAAACTGTCCTATATTGTTCAGGCGAAATGCAGAAAAGCCCTGACCAATCGCCTCCCTCAAGGACTGTTCAAGGGTGATCCAGTTCGCATCAAAACAAATAGAGGGAAGTTCCCATACCACCTGCTGGCCAGCCCTGTGCCCCAATGACAGATTGGCAGCAGCCTTCAAAAATGTGGTTTCCAAGGGGAAGATGAACCCTAATTCCGGGTGATCCATAACAAGATCCAGATCCGATGCATGGTCAGTGACGATGTAGAGTTGCTTCAACTCTTGAACAGGAGTTGCTCCCTCTCCATATGATTGCCTGGGAAGCAGTTCTGCAATCACCTGACGTTCCCTGGTCTCCCTTATTTTCTCCTGAGCATCTCCAAGCAGACCTCCAAGCTCCCCATAGAATTCTCGCCTAATAGCCTTGAGGCGACTGGGTTTGATAACTACTGGCGGCAACTCTCCCATCCTCAAATCTGCAAAAGAGAGGGTGGAAACACCGCTGTGAGAAAACACC
>CAYWMZ010000004.1:0-21907 GCA_964459485.1 uncultured Desulfocapsa sp.
CCGAAGCTCGGGAGGAAAAGTTGTATTATTGATATTCAGGCCAAAACCAAGGAGTTCGTACTGCTCCCCGTGGACCGGGCTGCGAAATCCTTCGATAAGGAACCCTGCCTGCTTCTTTCCGTGCAGCAACACATCATTCACCCAGCGAATGGCAGTAGAGGACGCACCGTATTGACGCACGGCCTCACAGCATGCGATAGCGGGGATCAGGGCCAGGAAATTTCGAAAGGCAGGCAGAAAGACATCGGCCAGGAGCAGGCAGCCCCAAAGTCCCCCGACGGGTGCATGCCAGGATCTTTTGAAACGGCCCTTGGCGACATTTAGTGAGCTGGCAAGGATCAGGCTGCCATTCTCAACGGAGTTTCCGGATTGTTCGCAAGAACGGATATGATCACGCGCCGTATCCATGGCACGATCCAGGGAGGAATAGTGATGAATGGCAGCCCCCACAAAGGCCCCGTAACGGAAGATATCCTCAAGGTTCTCTGTCCCACCTTTACGACGACGGGGCAGCTCAACATCCTGGACATATGCAGTGAGGGCAGCAGGGGTAAAAGACTGCAAGCTGTCCATATCAGAACGATAACATACGGAAATAGGAGGATTTTACGAAAAAGAAGACACTTATTGAGTCTGATCCCAGTCTGCCTTAACCCGGGTAATAATTTTCTCAATGAGCGGCAGTTTATCCGAGGGACAAACTCCAATTAAGGGCGCTCCCTGATCCACTGAGATTCCCGGTTTAAAATAGACCGAATGGATAACACCCTTCTCACCACTGTAATATACGGGCGTGTCCCGCTTCATCAGGGACATGATTATAATCTCATCCCCCGGTTTGACAGCGATATCCCTGGCATCCTTTTTATCAATACGGGACTGAACATCCAGGGAGAAAAAATATTTGGCACGCTCGGGTGCCGGAAAGATATAGAGCACCTCTTTTAGAATGGACTCGATGATCTCTTTCTTTTTTAAGGGATGGCGGATCGTCATCAACTTCTCCCCCGCCTCCACAAAGCGCCCCTCCAGCTCAGAACAGAGGGAGGAGACGACACCATTGGTCATCGCTGTGACCTGTTTGGGATTTTTTTCCCGCGTTATTTCAAAGAGGGGAGTACCGGGAATATGTTTCCATTCACCACTGACCGCAGCCACATCACCGCCCTCTTCCACAAGAAAACGGATCTTGCCGGTGTGGCTGGCGCAGATATCCACATACTCGTAGGGGTCAGAGTGGTACTTCCCCAGAATTTCATCAAAATCAATTTCGTCAGACATGATACTCCATCTATTTTATAACGTTCAGCGGCTGTTACTATTCGTGCTGAGTGGCATGTCCTGCATTTTCAACAGGGTTTTCGTGGCCCTCATCACCACTGCCATGATGAGCACTGGCAGGCAGCGTCCCGATAAGCTGTACGTCCACAATTTCACACTCAGAGCGTACAGTGTCGGAGCTGATAAACATCTTCTCATAAAAGGAGAAGGCCTCTGTCTCCTGGCTCTTCACGGTGTTGTAGGCCACCCACTTATTACGTCCCAGTTCACGCCCGGTACCATCAAAAAGGGTGCAGAGGACTGCTATGTTTTTTATATCATTTGCACCGCTGTTTTCAATAACAAAAGAGGCATCCACCATATGCCCATTCTGTGGCACATTTACCGACGAATCCACAAGACTCAGCGAATCGCCTAGCTCTGTAACCAAATCTGAAACCTGTACCTCCGGGAGCAGCACTCCCACAAAACCCGTTGCTGATGCGTTAATCTTGCTTACAGCAAAGGCCACTAAGGCCAGGATCACAATACACAGACCAACATTTCCTAGAAATTTCCCGTTCATAACACTCCCCCCAAAGAGCTGATTATCCATCCGTCCTGCTAACCAGCAGCAGAGGCCGCAAAGCAGTGGATACATTATGTGATAATGCAAGCTTAAAGACATAATCTATAACGGGATAATTCAGTGTTGGCAAGCCTATTCGTATGGCCTGTTATGCAATTTTGGGCTTTAACAGGCCAGCCGACAATGGTATAGAGGAGGAAAGGAGGCCGCAGCAGCCAATAAACGCAAATAACAGCTAAAAAACCATGGAAAAAAGAATATCCCAGCGAGATTCACTCTTTGACACAAGACAGGGCAGCGAAGACTTTGTCTTCAACGAGCGGGTGGCCCGGGTTTTTGACGACATGCTAGATAGATCCGTACCCTTCTACCACGAAGTCATACTCTCCATTGCCCGAATACTTGGCAACAGCCTCAACGAAGGAGACACCATTGTGGATCTGGGCTGTGCCACCGGAGCTACCCTCCTCAAGCTAAGCAGTCTCCTAGGTGAAAAACAGTTCCGCTACGTCGGTATGGACAACTCCGGCGCCATGCTGGATCAGGCCCAACTCAAGAGCGAACTTTTCTCCAAACAGGGCGATATCAAGTTTGTCAAAGCTGATATCACCCGGGCGGAGCTCCCGACAGCCCAGGTTTTTATCCTTAACTACACCTTGCAGTTTATACGGCCCCTGCATCGTGAGGCCTTTCTGGGGCGCCTTTTTACCAAGCTGCCCCCCGGAGGAATCTGTATCTTGAGTGAAAAGACCATCTCCCATCACCCCGGCCTTAATCGCAGCTATATCAATATCTATCATCAGTTTAAGAAGGAGCGGGGCTACTCTGAACTTGAGATTGCCCGGAAACGGGAGGCCCTGGAAAACATCCTTATCCCCTGCTCCATGGAGGAGAACAGAGCCATGCTCCACAACGCCGGATTTATTGAGATTGAACCCTTCTTCCAGTGGTTTAACTTTGTCTCTTTTATTGCAACAAAGCCCCGTGCGGTGACCCCGAAATGAACTATATAGAACAGCTCCCGGCCCAGGCCAAAAGAGACGACATTTTACGCATCCATGGGGAAAAACAGCAATGGGTCAATCAGAACAAGAAGGGCTTCCTGCGCTACCGTAAACCCTGTGAAGCCCTTACTTCCTTTCAGGCAGCAAATGTTGATTTTAGTCAAGATGCTGTTCAGATTGGAGATGCCGGAGAGGTCTCAAGTGCCAAACGACAGGAAATAGAGAGCCACCTCCGGGCCTTTATGCCCTGGCGCAAGGGGCCTTTCTCCATCTTTGGGATCGAGGTGGACTCGGAGTGGCAGAGCCAGCGTAAATGGCAGCGACTGCTGCCCAAGCTCCCTGATCTTGAGGGCAAAATCGTTGCCGATGTCGGTTGCAGTAACGGCTACTACATGTTCCGTATGCTCCCCCACCGCCCTCGATTAGTTCTTGGTTTTGAGCCCTCCCTGCAACACTACTACTGCTTTCAAGCGCTCAAGACCATGGCCCGGCAGGACAGTCTGGAAATAGACCTTCTAGGGGTGGAGCACCTGCCCCTCTTTCCCCAATGCTTCGACGTACTGTTTCTTATGGGAATCATCTACCACCGCAGTTCGCCGGTGGAGACTCTGCGCGATGTCTTCTGTTCGTTAAAGAGTGGCGGTAGCCTGATCCTTGAGTCTCAGGCCATTCCGGGAACAGATACAATCGCCCTCTTTCCGGAGCGAACCTACGCCAAGGTGCCCGGCACCTACTTTGTCCCCACCGCAAACTGCCTCAAAAACTGGCTGCTGCGGGCAGGATTTTCAGAGGTTGAACTCTTCTGCCAGCACCCCATGTCCAGCGTGGAACAGCGCCGTACCGACTGGATGCAATTCGAATCCTATTCTGATTTCATCGACCCGGAGCGTCCCCACACAACCGTTGAAGGATACCCAGCCCCGGATCGGGTCTTTTTTCTGGCGCATAAAAAATAAACAGCCATGCCAGCTTTTCTTGCCTTTGCATACAGGTATGGTAAGCTTGAGGCTACTTGTGGCCGGTATCAATCGGTATGCTTGTGTTAAGCCACCGACTTATTAATTTCTTTTCGTGAGTTCAGACGCTGTTTTCACCCACGCGTCGCACACTCAACAGGGAGCAGATGATGGATCAAAAGACGTGTACACTCTACAGTGGCGGCCTCAAAGGAGCCGAAGCAACCTTTGGCGAGGCAGCTGAAAAGCATGGTATTAAAGAGATCATCTACACCTTCGAAGGGCACAAATTAAACCGTAACAAGAACTCCGTCACCCTCAGCAAGGAAGAACTGGAACGCGGCGATATCTCCATGGAACTGGCCTCCCGCATGCTGAACCGAACCTACTACGAAACCGAAAAAATCCGTAAGGTTCTCCAGACCATCTTCCATATGGTAAACAACGGGCACCAGGTCTTTGTTATCGGCACCATCATGGACGATAACTCCGTAAAGGGTGGCACCGGATGGGCCGTCGAACTGGCCAAACTCTTCAACCGTCCCCTCCACGTCTTTGATCAGCCCAATAAACAGTGGGTCACCTGGCAGGAGGGCGAATGGCAGAAAGACAGCCCCCTCATCGAATATGACACCTTTGTTGGATCTGGAACCCGCTACCTCAATGACGCCGGACGTGAGGCCATCGAGTCCCTGTTCAACGACTCCTGCGCAAATATCAGCAAGGGCTGAACCGCACCAACCATGAAACAACTATTTTCCCAGTGAGCCCCCCATGAGTACAGATTGCCTGTTTTGCAAAATCAGTGCAGGAGAGATCCCTGCTGAAAAGCTCTACGAAGATGATGAGATGCTTGTACTTCGGGATATTGCCCCCCAGGCACCCGTCCACTTTCTAGTGATCCCCAAAAAACATATTCAGGGGCCAGCCGCAGTGACCATGGAAGATGAAGACCTTATTGGCAGGATGATGCGTACTGCCTCACAGGTTGCAAAGGAAAACGGAATGGAGGATTTCCGCTTGGTATTTAACAATGGAGCAGCTGCCGGACAGACCGTTTTCCATATTCATATGCATGTCCTGGCCGGACGTGATCTGAGCTGGCCTCCGGGCTAAGCACACAACACTAAAAGACAGCCCTTACTCTCCACTGGCCTTTTTCTCTTCCAGAACATCCCAGCGTTCATAGAGCTTCTCCACGGTCTCCTTGGCCTGTTCCAGATCGGCCCACACCGTCTCTAACTGCTGCGGATCTGCTGAGGTTTCCGGTAAGTCCATTAAGGCTTGAAGATGCTCCTGCGCCTCCTCCCCTGCCTCTATTTTGCCTTCGATTTCATCGTACTCTCGCTGATCCAGATAGGAGAGCTTACCCGCCTTATTCTTATTGGATTTTCTGGCAGCACCGTTCTTCTCCGCTGCCCCAGACCCAGCCACCCTCTTTTTCTTCCCCTTGAGATCGGCCAGCCACTGCTTATAATCGGCATAATAGGTAACCTGCCCTTCGCCGTTAAAGCCCAACACCTGATCACACACCGTATCCAGCAGAAAACGGTCATGACTTACCAGTACCAGGGCTCCCGGAAAATCGAGTAGGCTCTCCTCCAAAATATCGAGAGAAGGGATATCCAGATCATTGGTGGGCTCATCGAGAAGGAGGATATCGGCCGGCTGCCGCATGAGATCGGCGATAAGAATACGGGCCTGTTCCCCGCCTGAGAGCTGCCCCACCGGAGTCTCCAGCTGATCGCTACGAAACTGAAATCGCTGGGCCCAGGAGACAACATGGTAGGAGGCATCACGGAAGATTATGGAATCCCCATCTGGTGCCAGGGCGTGGCGCAGCGTGATCTCCGGGTCGATGGCCTCCCGCTTCTGGTCAAAACTCACAATCCGCACCTTGGGTGCTGTGATAATTGTACCACTATCTGAGGTGTATACGGCGTTCTCCTCATCGCTACTGGCAGCAATAATCTGCATCAGGGTCGACTTCCCGCAGCCGTTTCTCCCTAGAAGCCCGAGACGTGTTCCCGGAGAGAGTACCATGTCGAGATCCTGAAAGAGAATGCGTCCATCGTACTGTTTACTAATCCCCTGAGCCTCAAAGAGTTTTTTGGTCTTCCTGCCGGTGGCATCAAAGTCTATGCGCACCTGTTTCAGAGAACGATTGCGGCTCTTGACCTCAGTCAAACGGGCCTGTAGTTCATGGGCCGCATCGATGCGTGACCTGGCCTTTGTGGCCCTTGCCTTCGGTCCCCGGCTGAGCCATTCCGTCTCACGACGCATCTTATTGGCAAGGCGATCCTCTAGTTGCTGCTGCTGTTCAAGGAAACGAAGCCGGGCCTGTAGAAACTGTGAATATCCACCTGCAACCTCGAAAGAACCATCTGGATAAACAGCAGAGAGTTCCACCACCCTTGAGGCAATATTTTCAAGGAAACGACGGTCATGGCTCACCACCAGAAAGGCATCGGGACTCTTAGGCAGGGCACCTGACAACATCCTCTCCAGCCAGAGAACACCTTCAATATCAAGATGATTGGTGGGCTCATCCATAATCAGGATATCCGGCTGCACCACAACCGTGCGACAGATAGCAAGTCGTTTCCGCCAGCCTCCCGAGAGCTGGGACACCGCAACAGAGGGGTCGGGAAACTCGGCCCGGGAAAGAAGAGCCTGAACCCGGTTATGGCTTTCCACCTCATCAAGATCAAGTGCCTTGAGAGCAGATGCCAGGTTTACCTCCACACTGGCATCCTCGTCAAAGACATCGGCCTGGGCCAGATAAGCGCTGCGTACATTCTTGCGGCTCAGAATCTGCCCCTCATCCGGCTCAATGGCACCGCAGAGTATTTTGAGCAGGGTGGACTTACCACTACCATTGGGCCCGATAAGACCAATGCGATCCCCCTGGTGAATAACCAGATTTATCGCAGTAAAGAGGCGCTGGGCCCCGAAGGACTTCCCAACATCCTGACAAGTAAGCAGATGAGACATGAAATACACACAATTTTAACAAAAAATGACACAAACAGGGCGGCCCATATGCGCTGCACCCCATTTATTATTGAATTATTAACAATTCCTCAGTATGATAACTGAGATAATGTTAAGGATCTGTTAACCAGTAGCTCGCAGCCCATAATCCCCAAAGTATCCTGGATATACCCGAATAGCCAGTAAATCGCAATGAGTGACCGCTTACATATTATCATCACCGGAGAAAAGGGGGGAGCACGCAAACTCCTTGTATCCAAACGTAAGCTTCAATTCTTTATCTTTGCTACGGTGACCTTGTTCCTCACTTTGAGTTTCTTCAGTTATAACGCCTACCATTTCTTCTTTACAAATCAAAGTCTTGATCTGCAAGTTAGCGATCTTAACGGACAACTAAACGCAAGCCAGCAGCTCACTGAGAACCTCACCCTTCAAGTACAAGATCTGGAAGAGCTCAACAGCAGCCAGGCCAAAAGCTTTCGAATAGAAAAAACCACTCTTCTGAATACCGCTGTCTCTGAGCTGGAAGAACGCAGTGGTCTTATCCAGCGTATGATGGATAAGATTGGTGTGAAGATTAACGAGAGCAGTAAGAGCGACAGCGGCTCGGGCGGTCCCTATCTTGCGCCACGGGAAGACAGCAGCAAGGAACTGCTCTATCGTTCCGATCGCTACTTGGAGACAGTAGCCCACCTGCCCCTGGGACGCCCCATCCCCGGCCTAGTCACCTCCAGGTTTGGACCCCGTTCTGACCCGATAACCGGAAAAGAAGGCTTCCATTCTGGCGTTGATATGCGGGGGGCTTACGGCCAGAAGATTGTGGCTACGGCCAATGGCACAGTAAAGAGGGCAGGAAGAAATGGTAGCTATGGAAATTTCGTAGAGATTGACCACGGCAATGGCTACAGCACCCGCTTTGGCCATATGAAGAAAATCCTCGTCAAACGGGGCCAGAAAATACGACGTGGGGATACAGTTGGTTTCGTCGGCAACACCGGCCGCTCCACCGGCCCCCACCTCCACTACGAGGTGTGCTTTAACAGAAAGCCAATCAACCCCAGTAAATTCATGCAAGTGGACAAGCTCATTCAACCTGTGGCCGTTCCCAGGCTGACCGCAACAAAGAGAACGAAGGTCAAGAGACAACTCCTGGCCCAGACCAAGGCCCCGGCAACAAGCCCTGCCCAGGAGAAATGACATGGCCCTTTTCAACAAGAAAGACAGCTTTGAAGAAGAGAGCGAAAAGGCAGACAAAGAGGTTATCGCCTCCATAATCGATGCCCGAATGACCATGAAAGGCGAACTGCTCTTTTCTGGTAAGGCCAGGATTGACGGAACCGTTGAGGGCAACATACAGGGTGAACATCTTATCCTCAGTGAAAGTGGAAAAATTGTAGGTGATATTCAGGTTACAACCTTTGTCTGCCACGGTACCATGGAAGGCAACATCAAGGCCAGTCTGGTAACTGCCCGTAAGTCATGCCAGATCCATGGCTGCATTGAAAGCAACAGCCTCAGCGTGGAACCAGGCTCCTGCCTCAGCGGCGAACTTAAAATTGCCATCAACGAGCTCCAGCCCATTGCCGAAGAAAATGGCAGCCAGGAACGAACAGCTGAGGGCTGAAAACTACTCCCCATGCAGCCAAGCGATCTCCCCCCTCCATCAAACCGTATTGTCTGCCCCGAATGTGGTAATGATGAGGAATTCTACGAAATTGCAGAGAATGCTATTATCACCACCCGCTACACCCAGAATGAAGACGGCAGCTTCACCCCCCGTGAGGACAGCTCACAGATCCTGGGTGAAATAAAACTGATCTGCGGTCAGTGCGAAAAAGACCTTTCAATATTCCACCAACGCTTTTCGGAAATGCTCTTTTGACTCCTGCAATCCGCGTTATCACCACAAACCACGATCTAGACAAACAGCTGCACAGCCTTACCTCAGGTGATATTATCGCCTGCCGGATACGTCTCAAACGACAGGAGGAACATCTCCTCCTTGACTTGATTGAACGGGGGATACGGCTTATCCCGTCGGCTACTTCCCAGTTTGCCAGCCGTTCCAAATGCCTCCAAGCCAGAATTTTTTCTCCATTGATGATACCCCACACCTGTGTCCTGTACGACATCCACGGACTCCTGGAAACTGTTTCCCTCTATGGTAAACATGGTATAGAGAAAGTCATCCTGAAACATGACCGGAAAAATGCAGGTCTTGGTATCCACCTCTTTGCCAACATTGAGGATGTCTATACTCAGGGTGCAAATGGGGTTCTCCCCTTCCCCTTCGTCATCCAGCCCTTTGTACAAAACAGTCGTGACCTGCGGGTTGTTATTCTTGGTGACTACCTTGAGGCCTACGAACGCACCAATCCCCATAGTTTTCGCAACAACCTGCACTGCGGCGGGGCAGCAACGCCTGTGGAGCTAACCGCTGCTCAGCTTGAACTGTGTCACACCGCTATGAAAAGGGGGAACTATCCGTACGGCCACCTTGACTTGATGGTAACAGAGAGTGGAGTGAGTTATCTTGCAGAAATAAACCTGAGGGGAGGGATTCGAGGCGCTGCCATCACCCCAGGAGAATATCAGCAAAGAGTAAAGGCCATAGAGGCAACTCTACTACAGGAGCTCCTCGCTGCTTCTGCACTTTAGACATATTTCCCTTCGCAGCCAGCACATATCTATATAGGAGAGCAACTCCTTCTGCCGGCAAGCAGTAGCAAGAGCACAAAAAAAGGGCGTTATCCTTTTCAGGATAACGCCCTTTCGAACTTCTTAAAACCGAAACTGATTATGAATTATACACAACCGGTAGGTTTAGGAAGACCAGCCATCTTACAGGCACCTTTACCAGGTCCTGAGGGGAACAGCTCGTAGATTCTCTTCAGAGGAAAACCAGTGGTCTTGGAAAGGATACGTACCATTGGAGCGATACCATTCTTTCTGTAGTACTCACGAAGGGCATCAATTACTTTCTGATGCTCGTCGGTAAGCTCTGAAATACCCTCAACACCTTTTACGTAATCGATCCAATCGTCATTCATGTCATCCATACCGTTGAGCAGGAATCCATCTTCATCACAGTTGTAGCTATTTCCGTTGTGTTCTATTGTAGGCATTTTATCCTCCGTAAAAATATTGTTTAGTGGCTTTCACCGTTTCTCATTCTTTTTCTTTTCACTTATCTCAAGTAATGACAGCGTAATTACTACAGACAGGGAACTTTGTCAAGTGAATGAACAATCATTTTACAGTGTCCGGGCTCCCTCATATGTCACTATGAAACTGTACTTATTTTATGTAACAGGCACCATACCTACCAAAAGAAATACATTTATTCAAGGATACAGTTAGATAGTTTTGTATGCGTAACCATGCGCCGTAAAAAGAGTATCTCCACAAGAAATGGCTCCTCCCATCAAAGAGCAACGGTTTTTTCTTGCACTGCCTCCACAGAAAAGGTACTTTTTGTGGAAATTTAAAGTGCTTCTTCCTTCTAGATTTCATTCAATTTTTTTTAGAAATCATTTTTCTAAAAAGTAGCTGGATACACCTTTTAGAGAAGATTCAGAGACGATTCCTCCACAGAGAACTTAAAAATGCTGCAAATCTTTCGCGACAAGTCCCAGTCTACCTTCATTCAGGCCATTGTTTTAGTGATAGCCCTCGTCTTTATTTTCTGGGGAGTCGGTGCCAACATGATGGACAGCCGTGAGGCTGCTCTGGTTGTAAATAATGATGAAATCAGCTTTCAGACGTATCAGAGACTCTACGACAAACTCCTTTCCGGCTATCGTCAGCAGTTTGGTGGATCTATTCCCGATGGACTCTTAAAGAGTCTTAGACTTTCCGATCAAGTCAAAAACCAGCTCATTCAGGAAGCTCTACTGCGTCAGGGGGCAGCTGAGATGGGTCTGCTTGTCTCTGCACCCGAAATACAGAAACACATTCAGGAGATGATGCAGTTTCAGGAAAACGATTCCTTCAACCTGGAAAAATATAAGGCCATTCTGGCCTCCAACCGACTCACCCCCCATAAGTTCGAGATCTCACAGGGGGTCGATATGCTATCAAGTAAAGGCATAAAGGCCATTAGTAATTTTGCCACCATCGTAACCGATGCCGAGATAAACGATATTTACCAGCAGGCCAAAGAGTCCATCCGCCTCAACTTTGTAAAAATCAGCCCTTCTGATTTTCTGGATAGAGTAGAAGTAGATGAGGAGGCACTTGCTCTCTGGTTCGAAAAAAATAAGGAAAAATACAAGACTGCTCCCGAGGTCAAACTACGTTTCCTCTCATTCCCGTACTCTCCTCAGCCCGCAACAGCTTCCCCTGAAGCCAGTCCCAATAAAGCCGCCATATTCCAACAGGCCAACAACGCCTATGAGGGGATTATCTCTGCCGGAAGTCTTCAAGAATATGCCAGCAAAAATCCCCAAGCAGCGGTTCTGGAAACGGACTTCTTTGCTCAAGGAACTGCGCCCCCTAATTTGGACGGATCTCCCCTTGTTCAAGAAACTGCATTTTCACTCAAAGCCGGAGAACTCAGCTCACTTATCGAATCTCCTTCCGGATATACCATACTCTTTGCCGAGGCTATTCAAGAGCCAATGGTTCCTGAATTAAGTGCAGTTCACGACCGAGTCAGCGAAGACTACCGCATTGAACAGTCTCGTTATCTTGCCCGAAAGAAAGCCGCAGAGATGCTCACGGCACTTCAATCAGGAACTGCCTTTAGCAAACTCGCCAAAACGGAAGGCCTCAATACCAGAGAAGCCTCCCTATCCAGAACCTCAAGCGGTGCCGACAGCAATGGGTTTCCTCCCTCCCTTCTAGGTGACATCTTCTCTCTGAGCAGCAAAAACCCCTTACCCAAAGAAGCCGCAAAAGTTGGAGAGGATTTCTTCCTCTATCAATTCCTGCAAAGAACCCTACCTGATCGTGATTCACTTACTCCGGAGGACATGGCTAAGTACAAAGAGCAGCTTCTTTCTGCCAAACGGGAACGTATTCTCATTTCCTGGATACGCCACCAGGAAAAGAGTGCCGATATTTTCACCAACAAGACTATTAAGTAATAAAAACAACCCTGGGTAGCGTAATGGCTGCCCAGGGGTTATTCACTACACCAGAACTGCAAACTCTGTGTTCCCAACGAGTCAGCTGTTTTTCAAAATAATCTTCCGTATTCCCTCGTGGGAGAAGTGTAGATCGTACTGCTCATTCATCTTCCCTGCTATGGCACGATATGACCAACGATCCGCCTTCATATCGCACATCTTCCGTATAAGCCCCTGCTGATCCTCATCCCTATGCAGACAGGCATCACTGCCAAGACTATAGCCAAAGGGAACAGGCCCACCAAGGTACTTGCCTTCTTTCTTCTGCTTGGCCTTCCCGGCCCGGATTGCAGCTGAATGCCCTCCGCTCTGTGGCAGCTGTTGCGCCAGGGCCTCACACAAAACTCGCACTACTGGTGCAATACCGCGGGATACAGCGAGTCTGCGCTCTGTCTCCTGCACGATATCTCCACCAACATCAACACAGTGCAGAGAAACACCCTTTTCCTTCAATATGTTCAATAATAGTAGTGCATTCTGCCCCCCCCCCAAGGATCCATTTCACCTGTGCAACCAGCACGAGATCTCCTTCCTGCACATTTGCTAAAAGTTTTTTCCCTTCACTGCGTTCCTGGAAGGCTGTCGAACTAGAAAAAGATTGCTCCACGAGGAGTTCTTCGCAATTTTGTCCTATGCTGACGCTATATTCTTCCAGCAAATCCTGCTGCGCAACTAATGGTATTCGATACTCCCGAACAGCATCCAAAAAGATATAGCCAATTACAGTCATTTCCTTCTCCCACCAATAGTAACCACTAAAAAACAGCCCCTCTTGCGACAACTACGAAGCGTAGCTGACACATTGACAACTATACTACGTTCAAAGATGGCATCTTGGCAACCATTCTTTTTGTTTTTGACATTCCTTGAACCCTTCCCAGCCAGAGTTCCTCTTAAGTCCCGCCATACCGATGTTTTTTGGCACCTTGCCTAAGGCCACTTTAAGGGAATTAAGGATCTCCTTTTGTTTCTTTAAAATACATGATATAATGAAGAGTTTATTTCATCCCTGTTCTTCAGGATCCATAGTTTATCTCTTTCGGGGGCTAGGCTTTAAAAAACTGTCGCACCCATACTAAAAACATGTCAGACCCCAGCAACGAACTACTCCAGCATTACGAAAAACTCACCCCTTTTGAGCAGATTCTTCTCCAGTTTCAATCCATTGTCTACGAACCTGCCCACACCACTCTCATTGTCAACTGTCTGCGAAAACTTGATATCAGAAGTCCCCGCGGCAACCGTCCAACGGCTGCTAATCTGAATCACTACTTTAGTAAATTCCAGGAATTGGGGCTTCTCACTTCAGACCGTCAATGCTCACCCTACCTGGTTGAGACACTAAGCCGTCTCTCTGTAGCAGAGGACAGTTTCGCAAAATATGCCAAGGTGATCCGTAAGGAGGCACCAGTCTCCTACTACTATGGTAAATGGACCACCCGTTGCTGGCGGGCCATGCGTGAAATGCGTATTGGCATCTATACTCAGGACTTCGATGTCATTGACGATGCCTTGGAATTTCTTTCTGGCCAATGTCACGAGATCCTTTCTCCATTGCCACCTACGGTGGAGGTTACCACCAATCCTTTTGATCCCAAATGGTTCAGGAGTCTGGCTCCTTCGTTTCAATTTTTTCTGCTGGATACCATCCTGCACTACGAGCTCTCCACACTGAACAGCTTCCCGAAGATCCTCACCTATTTGCAGGAAGAAACCGGTCTGGAAGACCTGAGCCAGGATGAAAAACTGCCCTTCCAGCGCATCCTCTTTAATCAGTATATTTTCCGCGGGAGACTAGAAGAGGCCAAGAACCTCCTTATTGAAAATAGTGACAGTTTTCTTGGCACCGGAGCCGCCGGCACATTAGCATTTTTGTCCGGTCATCCCGAGACCACCTCGGAGTTGTTTAATCAGGATCTTGACTTTCTCCGAGATCTCACAAGAAGCGATAAGGCTGCATTTTTTGGACCCAACGGACTTTTTCACGCCCTGGCCAGCCTCCAGAATGACCAGACTGATCAGCAACAGGTGGCCCACCAAATAGGAATTGCACTTTCACTCTTCAGCAACAGTGTGGAAGAACCTGCATATCAAGTTATCGCAACTTTCCTCCAAGTCCGTAACAATACGGCCTTACCAGGAGAGGAACGGAGTTTCCACAAAGATGATGAGCCCCACAGTCTCACCGTGCTTTTCACTGCCCTCTCCCAATACTGGCTCAACTCCAGCCTGCAACCGGAGGTTGAGAAACGGGTGGAGGCCCTCTATTACCAAGCATTAAATAATGATTTTCATTTCTTCACACTCAACCTTGCGGCCCTGCTGGCTGGTGTCGGTCATGCTGAGGAGGATTTTGGTGAGGTGGTCTCCCGCTTGACAGCAGAGACCGGCCTTACCCCCCTTATCGACATCCTCCAATCAGAAGAACCCTGGAAACGCAACCTTCAGGCCCTCATTCAAGTCACATCCTCGCCGCAGGAATCCAATAATACCTTGCACGAACGCCTTATCTGGATGGTGGAGTACAACAAAGGCCAGATGCTAATCAGTCCCAAGGAACAGAAACGTAACGCCAGTGGTAAATGGAGTAAAGGTCGTCCCATATCCCTGTCACGCCTCTATTCTGGAAAGCTTCCCTATCTTACAGTGCAGGACAGAAAGATATCTGCCTGTATCCAAAAACGTGTCAACACTGATACCCATGGAACCAGCTACCATTTTGAGATGGACAAGGCCTTGGTGGCCATGATCAGCCACCCCCTGCTCTTTTTTGCAAAGTCGCCGGGAACGCCCGTTGAATTTATAAGTGGTGAACCGGAACTCTTAGTGGAGGAAAGGGGCACTCAGCTTCATATCTGTTTTGCCCAGGAGGTCACCGAAAATAATATCACTATTTTTCAGGAGACCCCCACCCGGTACAAGATCATCGAGATTAACGACAACCATCGAAGGATCGCTCAGATCACCGGCAAGAATGGTCTTGTGGTTCCCATCGACGCCAGCGAGCAGGTGCTCACAGCCATTGGCAACATTTCCTCATTTATGACTGTCCATTCGGCAATCGCAGCCGAAATACAACCGGGAATGCCCAGTAATATCGAGCAGGTTGAGGCCGATTCCACGATCTATATGCATCTTCTCCCCTACGGGGCCGGATTTCGACTTGAGATGTTTGTCAAACCCTTTGCAGACGGGGGCCACTACCTTAAACCCGGCCAGGGCGTGGAAAATATAATCGCAGAGGTTGGGGGGAGACGACTCCAAACTAAACGAAATCTTGGCCTTGAGGAGAACATGGCCCGTGAGGTAGAGGAATCGTGTCCCATCCTTGACTTAGCCATTGACCTGGAACAGGAAAATGATCGGGAATGGCACCTTCAAGATCCTGACGACTGTCTCCAGGCCCTCCAGGAGCTCCAGACTATTCAGGATCAGGTTGTTATAGAATGGCCAGAAGGTGAGAAACTCAACATCACTCATCAGGCCTCCCTGAAAAACCTCAATCTCAAGGTTCGCACCAATCAGCAAAACTGGTTCGCCCTCTCCGGAGACCTGAAACTTGACCAGGATACAGTAATTGACCTCAGAGAACTGCTGGCCAAGGTGAAGACCGCCCATGGTCATTTTATCCAGATACGGGAGGGACAATTCCTGGCCCTGACCCAGGAGTTCAAAAAGAAACTTGAAGAGATCAACCTCTTTTCAGAAGGCCTCACCGATGAAAAAGACGGAGAAATCCTGATCCATCACCTTGCCGCCATTCCCCTGGAAAAGCTGGTAGATCAGGCCAAGTCAGATGTAGATGATGGTTGGCGAAGCCAGCTTCGACGCATCCACGAGAGCCAATCATTCAAGCCAGAACTGCCATCCACATTTCGGGCCGAACTCCGTGACTACCAGGTGGAGGGCTATAACTGGCTGTCCCGCCTGGCACACTGGGGTGTGGGCGGCTGCCTTGCAGACGATATGGGCCTTGGCAAGACGGTACAGGCATTGGCCGCCGTCCTCTCCCTGGCGACAGACGGCCCTTCACTGGTGGTGGCCCCAACTTCGGTGTCAAACAACTGGCAATCTGAGGCAAATCGCTTCTCCCCCACCCTGAATATCAAGACCATCTCCGGTAAGAACAGGCCACAGATCATTGCGGAACTAGGTAAATTCGATCTCCTTATTACCACTTACACCCTGCTGCAACAGGAAAACGACCTGCTCTCATCGGTGAACTGGCAAACCATTATCCTTGATGAGGCCCAGGCCATCAAAAATGCTGCAACCAAGCGTTCCAAGGCGGCTATGGCCTTGAAGGCCCGGTTTAAACTGATCACCACAGGAACACCTGTGGAGAACCACCTCGGTGAACTCTGGAATCTCTTCCACTTTATCGTGCCCGGTCTCCTCGGCACCCTCAATCGCTTCAACGAACGATTTGCCATCCCCATAGAACGCTACCACAATCGTGATGCCAGGCTGAAACTCAAAAAACTTATCCGGCCCTTTATTCTACGCCGTATTAAGTCACAGGTACTGGAGGAGTTACCACCCCGTACCGAGATCACCCTTGAGGTGGAGATGAGTGATGAGGAACATCTCTTCTACGAGGCCCTGCGGCAAAATGCACTGGAAGTACTTGAAAACAACAGAGAGAAAAAGGCCCGTCATCTCCAGATATTGACAGAGATCATGAAGCTACGTCAGGCCTGCTGCAACCCCAAACTTATTACAGCCGACACCACCATTGAAAGTGCCAAGCTCAAGGTGTTCGCATCTGTGATCGACGAACTCCTCAGCGGGGGCCACAAAGCCCTGATTTTCAGCCAGTTTATCGGCCACCTTTCCATTTTGCGGGAACACCTGGACAACAAGGGGATCAATTACCGTTACCTGGATGGCTCCACCAGCAGTGCCCGCCGCAAACAGGAGGTTGATCGCTTTCAGGCGGGTGAAGGTGATCTCTTTTTGATCAGCCTCAAGGCCGGTGGCCTTGGCCTTAATCTCACCGCAGCCGATTATGTCATCCATATGGATCCCTGGTGGAACCCAGCCGTTGAAGATCAGGCATCCGACAGGGCGCACCGCATCGGACAGACCCGGCCGGTAACCATCTACCGACTGGTATGCAAAAACACCATTGAAGAAAAGATTGTGAAACTGCATCAGGAAAAACGTGATCTTGCGGGAAGCCTGCTGGAAGGATCGGACATGAGTGCCAAGATGAGTAGCGAAGATCTGCTGGATCTCATTCGAGGACAATAACAGAAACAAAAAAAAAGCATCGGCCCCAAGTCCTGGAGCCGATGCTTTTTATCGTTTTTGGGTTCACGTTCACACACGAACCTTTGCAGCGTATCTACTTCGAATAAAACTCCACAATTGCGTGAACCAGATCATTAATAGTATGTGATTCCGGCTGAATGTCAACACAAAGCCCATTATCAGTAACCGTCTTTGCGGTAATTGGCCCAATTGCCGCAATTGTAACTTCGTGCAGCAATCGTTTTAATTCCGAATCACTCTCCGCATCCACCATGGACAGGAAGTTCCGTACCGTGGAGGAGCTGGTAAATGTCACCATATCCACCTTTCCAGACTCCAGTTCTTCCCGAAGCTGCTCCCGTTTGCCTTCCGGGGCAATATTTCTATACACCGGGGCCACGGTCACCTGGGATCCCGCACCACGCAGAGTCTCCGGCAGGATCTCCCGGGCCTTTTCAGCTCGGGGAATCAGAACATTACGTCCCTCAACTCCCTGATCAAGAAGGGTTTCAGCAAGGCCCTCACTGGTAAACACCTCGGGTAGCAGATCAGCACGAACACCATACTCCATAAGAAGTTCAGCAGTGGCCTTGCCAACTGCGGCAATTCCCGGGCCCTTCATACTCCTAGCATCCATCCCCTTGGCATAGAGTCGCTCAAAGAAGTACTTCACACCGTTCAGGGAGGTAAAGAGAATCCAGTGATACTCCTCAAGGCGTTCAAGCTCCTCATCGAGAACCTCATAGCTCTCCACCGGTTCTATCTTAATGGTGGAAAATTCCAGGCAATTGCCTCCGTTCTCTTCAAGACCGGCCATAAGTTCTGAGGCCTGCTCCCGGGTTCTGGTGACCACTATGCGCTTCCCAAACAGGGGGCGTTTCTCGAACCAGTCGATCTTTTTTCGCAGATTCACCACTTCGCCAACGATGATCAGAGCCGGAGGTTTAATCCCGGACTGCCGAACGATATCGGTAATGGTCTCCAGGGTGCCGACCACAGAGCGTTGCTCAGGAGTCGATGCCCAGCGAACAACGGCCACCGGAGTCTTGGGGTCCCGTCCATGACTCACCAGATTTTCCACAATCACGGGGAGATTCTTAATCCCCATATAGATCACCAGGGTACCAGCGCCCGTGGCCAATTTGGCCCAGTCGATATTGGAGCCCGGCTTGGTTGGGTCTTCATGTCCTGTGAGAAAGGCCACCGAGGCGGTATATTCCCTGTGGGTGATGGGAATACCTGCGTAGGTGGCAGCGGCAGTTGCTGAGGTCACGCCAGGTACCACTTCAAAATCTACCCCCGAATCGGAGAGGACTTCCACCTCTTCTCCACCACGCCCAAAGATAAAGGGATCTCCGCCCTTAAGACGTACGACAGTCTTTCCGGATTCGGCCGAATCAACCAGCATCTGGTTGATCTCTTCCTGGGTATGGGTGTGTTTTACACCACCCTTTTTTCCGGCGTAGATCAGTTCCGCATCCTTGGGGACATGCTTTAACAGTTTAGGGCTGGCCAGGTAGTCGTAGACCACCACTTCGGCCCGTTCCAGGAGGTACTTTCCCCTCACCGTAATCAGACCCGGATCACCAGGCCCCGCACCTACCAGATACACCTTACCATTTCTATTTTTACTCATAACATTTCCAGCAAAGGCCCCGAGGCCCGTATAGTATAGTTACACGCTCTTCATGCAGGCAGGCCACCCCAAAACGGAAGTGGCAGAACCCATAATCTTCAACTTCGCAGGCCACATTTAGCAGTTTTCAGACAATTCATCAAGTAGTGATGCCGCAAGGAGGGGAATCATCAACTCATGGTGCCCTATAATATTAAAGCCACGGCCCCCGGTGGCAACTGGTCTGTTCACCACATTGGTGAGGGTCCGATAGTGTTTCATAAAGTCAAAATTCGCCGTAGTAAAATTATTTACCTGATGTCCGAGGTTTCGCACCAGAGTCAAGGCCTTGAGAAAGACTTCGGGCAGCAGAACTGCCGACCCCACATTAAGATAAGCCCCTCCCTGAAGCTCGGAGACCTCGGTGCAGAAGAGACGAAAATCGTAATGAGAGGTCTTACCGATATCGGCGCCCGACGCCGAAGGATGGATATGGATAATATCAGTGCCCATGGCGACATGCACAGTCACAGGAATGCCAAGACGGGCCGCAGTGGCCAGCAAGCTCTTGTCACAGTGGGGAAATTTTTGATCCAGCAAATATTCACCAACAGCCTGGCCAAGCCCCATATCTCTTTGTGCCCCGCGAGTTATGGCACCATTCAAGACCTCTCCAGTCTCTTTAGCGGCACCAAAGGCCCCATCACCCAGGACATCCCCCACCTCTTCAGAGGTTGAACCAGCCATGGCAATCTCTGCGTCATGGACAATACAGGCCCCGTTCATGGCAAGACCTGTGATAATAGAGCGTTCCATAAGATCTATCAGGATGGGGTTCAAGCCCACCTTGATAACATGGGCACCCATACCAAAGATAATTGGCCGGGAAGCTCGGTGAGAGGCAGCCAGACGCTGCACAAGTTCTGGAAAGTCATGGCCGAGGAGCTGATCTGGCAGCGACTGCATAAAACTGCGCAGCGTCGCCCCTTCCTGCAAAGGAGATGCAAAATGCTCAACGGTGACCTTGGAAAACCTGCCATACAGGGAATAGGTCTTCAACCCATCAAAACTCAGTGGTTTTTTACTGCTCACCAAAGATCTCCCCTTCAACCAGCTCACAGAGAAGATGCTCCACCCAGAGATGAACCTCCTGGATATGCTGGGTCTTCACCGCAGGAACGTTAAGAGTAATACCTGCAACCTTTGCCAATTCTCCGCCTCCATTAAGCCCTCCGGTGAGCACAGCGGTACGCATACCAATTTCTTTGGCCACCTCTATTCCCTTAATAACATTGGCCGATCCTCCAGAGGTGGAAATGCCCAAGGCCAGATCCTCTGGTTTGCCAAGGGCCTGAACCTGTTTGGAGAATATCTCATCAAAGGAGAAATCATTGGCTATGGCGGTGATAGTGGAAGTATCCGTGGTGAGTGCGATTGCAGCCAGCGGCCTCCTGTTCAGTAAGAAGCGGTTTACAAACTCGGCTGCCATATGCTGGGCATCTGCAGCACTTCCGCCATTACCAAAGATAAGAATCTTCCCGCCCTGACGAAGGGTCATTACCATGAGACAGGCAAGATCTACCACCTTGTCCCGACTCTCCTTCACAAAGGCCTCTTTGGCCATCATCGAATCAATCAGTGCTTCAGAAACAATTTTTTCCATAAAATCAGTTCCATAATATTTAGAGAAGTGATAAACACGTCAAACAATCCAGGCTCCCGGCCTAAACACCGGCAAGGAGCACCATCGCCGTCCCACTGGGGGCCCACGCCCCACTATCACTTACTATTTAAGATATCCTGGCTCAAAAAGCAAAAAAAATGGGCATACCGCAACTTACTGCGGATATGCCCAGGTGGAAAAAGTCTGTCACCAGGACAGCTTATCCGAAATATTTTTTATCAGTCAAGCTCTGCAAGAATGGCAGCGGTTACTTCCTTGATACCCATGGAACCATCAACGGAAATTACCTTGCTGTCAGTCTTCTTGAAGTAGTTGACCGCAGCCATGGTACCAGTTTCGGTGTCGTAGTAGATATCATGACGTTTGTTAATGGCACCCTCGTCCTGGTCATCGGGACGGGCACTGAGTGCGCCGCCACAGACACGACATACCAGCTCACCATCTTTTTCCACTGGCTTAATGGCATCGAAGGCGATGTGATTGGGATGGTTATTATCATTGGCACAGAGACGACGACCCATGATGCGTTCTTTGGCGATCTCACGATCAAGGAGGATCTCCATGATGTAGTCAATCTTCATCCCGGCCTCTTTCAAAGCACTGTCAAGGGCCTCTGCCTGGGCAAGAGAGCGGGGAAAGCCGTCAAGCAACCAGCCTTTTTCCTTTGATTTGGCCAGAGTCTCAAGAACCATTGGGATGGTGATATCATCGGGTACCAGATCTCCAGCTTCGATAAAGGCCTTGGCCTTCTTTCCAAGCTCGGTTCCGCCCTTGATATGCTCACGGAAGATGGCACCGGACTCGATGTGATCCATACCGTACTTGTCTTTGACGATAGCACCCTGGGTACCTTTTCCACTTCCATTAGGTCCAAATGCAAGAATATTTACAGCCATGTTTATCTCCTTTATGCATAGTATATGTGCTTGGGTACAAGCTCGAAAAAAACTGCCGAAACCTGCACCTATGTGAACGCAGATGTGAATGAATACTCATTCAAAAACTAAAAAAGAGCAATATAATATAAAAATGAAATTGTATCCACTAAAATATCCACACTTAACTTTTTGACTTTCAACTGGAAAGGGAGTAATTTCCTGCCAGCAAAGAGACTTTCCAATCAATTATACTATCCATACATTATACCTATGAAAACGATTCAAGTTGGCCTTATCGGCTTTGGCACTGTGGGAAAAGGTCTGGCTCAGACCTTGTTTGAACAGAAAGAACGACTCAAGCGTAAGGTGGGGGCCGAAGTGGTTCTGACCCAGGTCGCAGATATCGGAGTCGATTCCCTTCCCAAACAATTTACAGGGGTCAGCCTCACCCGGGACGCCAAAGATATCTTCAACAACCCCGATATTGATATCGTGGCGGAGCTTATCGGCGGCATGGAACCGGCCAGAACCTTTCTGCTTGAGGC
>CAYWMZ010000005.1:0-6474 GCA_964459485.1 uncultured Desulfocapsa sp.
GTCTTAGTTCGTACCGGTCAGGCTTTCTTGCTGTGGAGCGGAGGCAGATAGAACAGGATCTCAGTAACGGTACCCTTTTGGGGGTAATATCTACATCTGCGCTTGAGTTGGGCATTGACATAGGAGACCTGGACATCTGTATCCTTGCAGGGTATCCAGGTTCTATTATGGCTACCTGGCAAAGAGGAGGGCGGGTGGGGCGCAGTATGAATGAATCAGCCGTTATTCTTGTGGCCCAGGAAGATGCACTGGATCAGTACTATATGCAAAACCATGAAGATTTTTTTAACCGCCCCATGGAATCGGCAATACTCAATCCTGACAATGTAGAGATTGTCGCACAGCATCTCCACTGCGCAGCAGCAGAACGTGCCCTTCACAGGGATGAACGTGCCCTGTGCTCCGTGGCTACCCGTAGCATAATTGATAAACTCACAAAAGATGGAATCCTGATTTGCGGATACGGTGCAAAAGAGTGGTTTGCAACCAAAAAATTCCCGCAACGTTTGGTGAGTTTACGGGGCAGTGGTCGCCAGTTCCGGATTGTGCGAAAGGATAATGGAGAAATATTTGGTGAAATCGACTCCGGTCGAGCTCTCCAGGAATGCCATGAAGGGGCCATATATCTTCACTCTTCAAAAACCTGGTTTGTTGAGAAATGTGATATTGAGAATAGTGAAATTCTTGTCAGTCCCTTTGGGGGAAGGTACCATACCCGGCCGACAAGTGAAAAGGATATAGAAGTAACTGAAATTTTACAGGAAAAAGATTTTTCTCACTATGGGGTAATGCTGGGTAAACTCCTGGTGCGAGAACGGGTTACAGGATATCAGAAGATTGACAATCGAACGGGGAAAACAGTGGCTAATATCTCCCTTGATCTCCCTGAGCAGTGTCTGGAAACTGTAGGACTCTGGCTTACTATTCCAGGGGGGCTTGAAACCGAAATAAAAAAGGCTTCCCTGGATTTTATGGGAGCCATTCATGCTCTGGAGCACGCCATGATTGGTATGCTGCCTCTGTTGGTGCTGTGTGACCGAAACGATATTGGTGGCCTGTCCTGCTCCTGCCATCCCCAAACTCCAGGGCCTGTAATCTTTCTCTATGACGGCTATCCGGGGGGGATGGGGCTGTGTCGTGACGCATTTAGCCGTATTGGTGACTTACTCAGACAGACGGCAAAAACTGTTTCATCCTGTGCCTGTGAATGCGGCTGTCCCTCATGCGTCCATTCACCAAAATGTGGTTCAGGAAACAGACCCATTGATAAAGGGGCTTGCCTCAGGCTATTGACATTGCTGAAAAGTTGAATCGGCAGACCATGTATTTCCGGTGAATGTGCATTGAACTATCCGGTTATACAGGATTTGTTTCTTTTTGTTCAGTATGGCCGACACTTGACTTGTTCTATTCCACAGGCACTGCTTGAGTATTCCCTTAAAAAGAGGTCTGTGTTCTTGACTCTTTTTTTAAAAATAGGGTATGTTTTATCAAAATTCGTGATTAGTGTTATGATTTCTCCTTAAAGGCTATTGTGATCGGGGCCTCTAAAGCCTGTAGTATTACCTCAGCTAACTATGCCACACACTCTGCGACATTTCTATTGTAACAGGTGCCGAGAGCATATTTCTATAGCCTGTAGAGAGATGTTGTTGTGCTGTGAAATTGTCTTTCAAAAACTGTCCTCCCCGTCTCCTTTGAGGTTGGAGAGGTACAGATTATTATTTCCTTTGTGGAGTTATAATGTCAGGTTTGAAAATTTTTTTCTGTATGGGTTGTGTATCACTTTCTCTGTTAAGTCATCAGGGCTTTGCTGCCCAATTGTCCACCTCAACTGAGGTACAGGAAAACATAAAGATACTTAAAGAAACAAAGAGTTGCCCCAAATGTGATCTGCGCGGTGCGAATCTGAACCGCTTTGACCTGTCAGGTGCAAATTTAGAAGGAGCGAACCTTTCAAGAGCAAGCCTTGCGCTGGGTGATTTTTCAGGTGCTAACCTGCAAAATGCTGATTTACGAGAAACGATCTTCAACGGTGCGGATCTCGCCAATGCCGATATGCGTGGGGCAGACCTTACCGGTGCTTCTCTTGTCGGTGCGTATATGGAAGGAGCTTTGCTGGATGGTGAGATCGTCAAGACACAACCCTATCCAGAACAAGAAGAAATTAGTGAAGTCACAGAGGAAGTCTATGTTGAAGATACAGTTAATCCAAAAACATCCAAGGAACCTGATGAGATAAGCATTGGTAGCAGGCGAGATTTTGAAGAATCGCCCCCCACTGTTTCGGAAGTATCATCTACTTCCGAAACAGCATCAGCGTCCAAGGTTGGTGATGCAGTAGCTGTGGCTAAACCGTTTCAAGATACTACAGATCCGGAGCAGACCATCGCCGCCCCCTCTGACTCTATTCCGCAACAGAGTGCTGCGGCACCTGATGTCAAAACGGCCCCATCCATTCAAGACGTCAATATTGAAGAGCAGAAGCCCCCTGTCCAAACAGCAACTATTCCCGTACAATCTGAGGAGAAGGACATTTCCATGGTGCAACCTACCTCCGATGAAGTAAAGGAGGGTAATGGGGATACCACTGTGAGTAGCACACCACAGGGGGGCGAACCGGCAACTGTAAGTTCCGAGCAACAGGATGTAAAGTCAGCCCCGGAAACAACGGAAGTCCATCAGGAAACAGCTGATGTGAATAAAGAAAAGTTAAGTGGGACAAATCCTCAGGAGCAGAAACAAGATAAGGCGTCTCCTGGGATGGTTGATAGTGCCATGGAAATGGTGCAGAATTTGTTTGGCGGTGCTGGTGGTGGTGGAACTCAGCCACAAACCGAGACCATGAAAAATGTGGCAATCCTTTTGGATGTCAATGAATGTTACGGCTGCAACTTAAATGGAGCAATTCTCAGTGGTGAAGATTTGGGGGATGCAGACCTTGAAGGTGCCAGCCTCAAGGGAGCCAAACTCAGTGGTGCTGATTTACAGAATGCCAATCTTAAAGGTGCTGATCTCAGTGGTGCTGATCTCAGTGGTGCTGATCTGTCGGGTGCGGATCTGTATCGTGCAAACCTGAGCGATGCGGATCTAAGTAAGGCAACCCTTGATGAAACAAAGCTTGACGATGCAGATCTCTCTCAGGTAAAGGGCTATCAAGAACAGAGCATTATGCTCATGCAGTAGGGCGGTAGTTGGAAGTAAGGATTTGTGGTGGTATAGGATTGTTTTCTTGCCGTGGGGTAAGGACGTGACAAACAGCTGCTAACGCATATGAAGGATAGTATTTAAGGCATCAGATACTTTTTCATTTGAAGAAAGGCCATCATTAGTCAAGATATCCTCCATTGAGTCCAACTGCTGTTGCAATGCGGCCACAGTCACTTCAAGATTTTGTATTGTTTCTCCGGCGGTGGCTTCCGTAACATCCATTGCTTGTCGCAGATCTTCAGCACTCTTAAAAAGGGCACGCATGGTGGCAATTTTTTCAAGTCTAAGGAATAATTCTGTGAAATTGATAGGTTTTTCAAGGTAGTCAGATGCTCCTTTCTTCATCGCTTCAACTGCGGTATTCACCGATGAATGGGCAGTGATAAGAATTACTTCAATGTTTCTCTCAAGGCCCTTTGCGTATTCAAGGACTTCGATACCACCGATATCCCCCGGCATCATCAGGTCAGTTAAAACCACATCGACATGATTCTTGGAAAGAACCTCAGTCCCAACATACCCGTCCTCTGCCAATAGCACGGTATAGTTTTCTTTGAGTAGGCGCTGTTCAAGAAGTCTTCTAATGACAGGGTCATCGTCAACAACAAGTATGGTAAGATTGATCATAACAGGACCTCAGTTTTTTTTCTGATAGAAAATGGCGCGTAAATGTCTCTTTGGAACGAAACGGGGGCAGATGCCTGTGAGGGATTCGGTTGATCCAATGATAAGATATCCATCATCGGCCAGGCTGTCGGCAAGTTTGTTAAACAATTTCTTCCGATCTGCAAGGGTGAAATAAATGGCCACGTTTCGACAGAAAATAATATCAAACTTCCCAAGCCCTACAAAAGGTTGCATTAGGTTGAGTTTACGGAAATTAACCATTGCTCGAAGTTCGTCTTTTACCTTCCAGGAATCGCCAAACGGGGTGAAATATTTTTGCAAAACTTGGCGAGGAAGGCCTCTCTCGATTTCAAACTTGTTATATTTTCCATAACTTGCCTGCTTAATGGCATTGTCTGAAATATCGGTTCCTAGCAATTGAAAGTTGAATTTATCAATCTGAGTTCCGATGAGATCCTGGATGGTCATGGCAACAGAGTAGAGCTCCTGGCCTGTGGACGAGGCGGCACTCCAGATCTTTATATTGGTTTTCAGACGAGGGGAGTTTGGCGTGCGAAGGTCAATTAATTCTGGTAGGATTTTATGTTTGAGAAGCTCAAAAGGACTATTGTCACGAAAGAAAAGGGTCTCATTGGTTGAGATTGCGTCAATAATCTGGCGTTCTATCAGTTTGGCTCCATCACTTCTGGCCTTTTGATAGAGTTCCTGATAAGAGTTGCATCCCAACTCTTCAGCAATCGAGGAGAGTCTAGTTTCGAAGAGATATGATTTACTCTGATCAAGATATATGCCGCATATCTCATTGATGTATTGAGCTATAACTTTAAGCTCTGCAGGCGTTATCTTTAGCATCGTATTATCATGTCTCGGCTCAAGTTTTGCTCTGGAATGAATCAGCGAACGCTTTTTATAATTTCATCTGCAATTTTATTCAAGGGGGCAATCACATCTGCCATGCCAGATTCAATGGGTTTTTTTGGCATACCAAAGACGACACAGGTTTCTTCATTCTGAGCAATAATGGTTGCGCCTTTCTGTTTTAAGACCTGTAGACCTTTGGTTCCGTCAGACCCCATACCTGTCATGATCACTGCTGTAGTACGCCCAACATAGTAGTCTCCAACCGATCTGAAGAGATAGTCAGCCGATGGGCGGCAGGAATTTTCCGGGGGATCGTTGGTTATCGTTATTTGCCTGTTTTGTCCGTCGGCACTGGCAACAAGTTTCATCTGTTTTCCGCCAGGTGCTATGTAAACTGTATTATTCTGTATGTTTTCCCGATCTTCTGCCTCTTTTACCGTGAGTGCACATTTGGCGTTAAGACTGGCCGCAAGGGACTTTGTGAAGACTGGGGGCATATGTTGCACAATGACTATGGGAACACCGATATCGCCAGGTAGACTGGGGAGCATCTGGGTGAGTGCATTGGGACCACCCGTGGAAATACCGATGGTTACAATTTCTGACTTGCCCCGTCTGGCTACCGATGTTGTCTTTATTTTGGTGGGACTGGTATGTACCTTTCCTAAAGGTTTTAGAGGGGCACGACTGAGGGTTCCCGGCTTTTTACCGAATCGACCCCTGTTGCTGAGGAGACTGCTGGCATTTTTAGAGCGCCTGAATTCCTTGAGAATGGGAACAAGATTATCTTTGAGAAGTTTTTTCCCCTCAACCAGATTTTTGGAAGTTGGTTTCAAGATAAAGTCAAAGGCCCCAAGTTCCAGAGCCTTCATTGTCATCTCTCCACCATCGGAGGTGAGGGTGGAGACCATGATAGCACCGATATTTGGGTGTTTAGATTGGAGCTCCTCCAGCACTTCAATGCCGTTCATTATAGGCATCTCGATATCCAGGGTTATTAGATCAGGCTTAAGAGTTCCTATCTTAGACATGGCAATCTTGCCATTATGGGCAACCCCAACAACTTCAACACCAGGGATTTCAGCTAAAACATCAGATACAGCCTTACGATAAACGATGGTATCATCGACAACAAGGACACGCAATTTCTTACCAATTAACATCAATTTCTCTCTTTAATTCTTAATACCTTTTCAACATCCAGGATACCTATCAATTTGTCTTCAGTTTTGTAGACGCCTGTGAAAAATTCGCCCTGAATTCCACCCATATTTGAAGGTGGAGGCTCAAAACGATCAGTATCTGCCTGTACCACATCACTAATTTTTTTTACAAGGAGACCAATATGTTCACCCTTGGAGTTCACAATAATATTCCTGGGGTCTTGGCTAAGGTTCGTTTCCCCTAAGCCAAGTTTTTTGCTGAGATCAATGCTGGTGATGATCTGGCCGCGAAGATTGAGGATTCCAAGAACATAGCTGGGTGCCTGTGGTACCGATGTCATGTCGATGAGTTTATTGATTTCCTGAATCTTAAGAATATCCATACCACAGAGGGCATCCCCGACAAGAAAAGTCGCAAGTTCAATTAGGTTGTTGTTAGCATTCTTTGTGGAATCATTCATTTAACATTCTCCAGATGAGACTATGGTGAAGGATCTTCTGTATGTAAGTAAATAAAGTTTATCTTGGAAAACTGTCTTTTTGTTAATACTCTTTCTTCTATTCAAAGACAGTATCGTTTATGCATGGTTTTTATACCAGAGTTAATTTTATT
>CAYWMZ010000005.1:6574-21657 GCA_964459485.1 uncultured Desulfocapsa sp.
CTATTCAAAGACAGTATCGTTTATGCATGGTTTTTATACCAGAGTTAATTTTATTCCATATCTTGATCTCGAACGAATTGATCACTTTTCCAAGGGTCTAAGGCCTTCCATACAGGAATTAGTGCAATTGTTTGACATAATGATGGACGGAAGCCATAAGTTTTTCCTTGTCGAGTTTTATATGGTATTCATCAACTCCGACCTCTTTTCCCTTGGCGATGTCTTCCTCACCTGCAAGAGTAGTGAGGGCAATGATGGGTATATTTGAGAAACGGGAATCTTTACGAATTGTTTCCGTCAGTTCAAAGCCATTCATGTTCGGCATTTCAATATCGGTGACGACAACGGTGATTTCATCTCCATGTTCCTGGAGGAGCTCCCAGGCGATGGCCCCATCTTCACCTTCTATGACTTCATATCCACATTCAGTCATATAGTTTTTAACCTGATTGCGGAAAAAATTGGAGTCCTCTGCGATCAGTATGGTGGGAACAGCCCCTTCTTCCTTAGCGTCAAAGACTTCCTGATCTTCAAACCATTCCGGGAAGAGGGTACCTACTATTTCCCAGATATCAACAAGCATGGTGGTCTGTCCCTCAATTATGGTGGATCCCATAATACCTTGTTGTTTGAGTGTGGTATCATCGATGGAAACAGATATTTCAATGGCATCAATGGGACCTATTGCCAGTAACCCTACAATCTGATTGGAGATGTTAAAGACGATCACCAGCAGATCATCGTGGTCTGCAATGGGTTGCACCATGGCAACGTCATCAACGGAAATAAGAGAGAGACTTCCGCCTCTGTATTGCATAACCCGCTTACCTCCTAGTTCTTCAATGTCTGATCGTTTTATCTTCTCAATGCGTTCTACCTGGTTGAGAGGTACAGCAAATTGCTCGCCTTCAGAACTCCTAAAGGTGAGTAAAGCCTGCTTATCCTTCTGGGCCTTCACCATATCCTCAGCGGCCTTGGCAACTTCATTGGCTCGTTCTGAACCATCCATGGAGGTAAGATCTGCCATTATTGCAAGGTTGGTAACATCGAGAATAAGTGCAATACGGCCATCTCCCATGATGGTAGCACCCGCATATCCCCTACAGGTTTGGAGGTGTTTGCCAAGGGGCTTGATAACGATTTCTTCAGAATCCTGGAGTTTATCGACGATAAGGCCATACTTCATGGTTCCGTTGGAGACAACCACGATATTGAGGGCACTGGCTGCTGTATGACGGCGATCCTTGAGAACACGTTTAGCATCACTTGTATTCGATTCTTCTCCGTTGAAGTCTGCGTATTCGGGATTATTGTCAGTAGTCTTTTCTCTACGGTCAGAAATTCGTTCTCGTCTGTCATCCTTGTATTCATCGGCATCCCTGTCGTAATAAGTTCTTTCAATGTTGAGAACATCGGCAAGGCGAATAAGGGGCAGGAGATTGCCGCGAAGTCTGACCACTTCAGCATTTCCTACACGTTCAATACGATTTTTTACCTGATTGGCAGGGATACGCAGCAGTTCTTCAAGGTTAACCTGAGGGATAGCATATCGTTCACCGCCTGTCATGATGATCTGGCACGGGATAATAGCCAGGGTCAGGGGAAGCTTAATTGAAATAGTGGTACCCTGGCCAACCTCTGAGATAATATCTACCTGACCACCCAGTTGATCCAGGTTGGTCTTCACCACATCCATTCCAACGCCACGACCTGATACATCGGTAACTTCTTTAGCGGTGGAAAAACCGGGAAGGAGAATCAGGTTTACCTTCTCCTTTTCCGTCATCAGCTGCGCCTGTTCGGTAGTGATGAGTCCTTTGTTGATAGCGGCTTCTGCAAGGACTTCTCCATCAAGTCCTTTTCCGTCGTCGCTGATCTCGATTACCACCTGCCCAGCAGCATGATAGGCCTTTAAGATCACGAGGCCCTTAATGGGTTTTCCGACTTTTTTGCGATCCTCTGGAAGCTCGACTCCATGATCCACAGAATTTCGAACCAGATGCGTGAGGGGATCGTTGATGGATTCGATAATCGTTTTGTCTAACTCTACATCCTTACCGACAATGGTAAGATCAATTTCTTTATTAAGTTTACTGGAGAGATCCCTCACCACTCGGGGAAACTTCCCGAAGACATTTCCAATGGGTTGCATTCGGGTGAGCATAATCGCCTCTTGGAGTTCAGAGGTAATCAGATCGATACGCTGGCCAACCGTTTCAGCATTTCGTACATCATCAGAGGCAATGGTTTGGAGGAGTTGATTGCGACTGAGGACAAGCTCCCCGGCAAGGGTCATAAGGGAGTCAAGCAAACTGACATGAACCCTGATGCTGGTATCAACCTTCACTTTTGCTGCCGACTTTTTAGGTGGAGCCGCTTTGGTAGGCTTTGGCGGTGCAGCCTTTGGCTTTGGTGCAACCGTTGCCTTCGGTGCAGGTTTTGGTTCTGATGCCGGTTCTACCACTGCAGGTTCTGGTTCCGGGGCAGCTTCCTGTTTTTCTTCAACTACAGGTTCAATCTCTGGCTCCGGTTTGGTTGCGGCTGGTTCTGCTACAACAGGTTCTTCTACAACAGGTTCTTCAGCACTAGATTCCTCTGAGGCCTCTTCCGCAGCAGATCCCTGGTTGAAGTCACCATCATATATCGCATTCAGCGGTATAAGGTGCTCTTCAATATCGTAATCATTAGAATTACTAACGTCCTCAATCATGGTATTGAGTTTGTCGGAGGCCTGGAGGAGAACATTAATGATCTCAGGGGTGGGAACAAGTTTACTGCTGCGAATAAGCCCGAGCACATTCTCCATAACGTGGGAGAGATCCTGGATGACGGTGAGCCCCATAAAACCGGCACCACCCTTAATGGAGTGGGCAGCCCGGAATACTTTGTTAACCAGGTCTTCGTCAATGTCGGCACCATCTTCCTCGATGGCCAGAAGATCATTTTCTATATCGGCGAGATGTTCAAGCGATTCTTCAATGAAACCCTGGAGTATCTCATCATCTTCAATTTGCATAACGGCTCCTTCCAAAAAAAGAAAGTGGTGACGTTGTAAAGTTCAAAACACGTCATTTTTTTCAACGAAATCTAAGAATTCAGTCAAACGACTATTATATTTTATACATATGGTTCGCTGAATGTACAGGGAATTTTAAGAAAAAAGGAATGTGACCCGAAATGACGATACAGGGAGGAAATTGAGAGTATAGGCCTCCTCTGGAATCTCCCTGTCTTGAAACAAATAGATACAGATTATGTTGTTTGAAACGAGGGTTGTTTCTTGGGAGGAGGCCAATAGGCGGGTCAAGAAAACAGCCTGTCACGACACAGTAAAAGTACACGACTCCGTCATGTTAGCTATGCAGGAGATCCTTGCGTAAGGAATGCGTATCAGTGGAAAAAACCTGTGCTGGATTGTGGCAGGCTGTGGTTACAATGCATATGCCACTATTCACTCTTGATGGCTAGAACAGTAAGTTCATAATTGAGAGGATGACCGGCAAGGGGATGATTATAATCTATGATAAGACTGTCATCTTTAATCTCAACTATTGTTGCAGGAACCTGGTGGGTGACGCCAGCACTATCAACGTTCATGGAGAGCACGAGACCAACTTTTGGCTCAATTTTTTGGGAAAATGCGTCTTTTGGGATCTCCTGCAAGAGGTCACTGCGACGTATACCAAACTCTCCCTCTTCCGGTTCCATACGGACTTTACGCATTTCACCCACCTGCATACCAAGGAGGATTCTTTGAATGGGGAGAGGAACACCTTTTTCCCCTAAGGTGATTTCGAGTGGTTCCGATACGTCTCTGGTTTCAAAGACGGTCTCGTTATCTAGAAAGCCCTTAAGGGCCACGGTGACAGTATCATTTTTTTGTACCTGTTTCATATGTAGATCGTTATGCTCCTCATCGTGGAAGATGGAAAAAAGTTATTTGAATGGTTTGTCTTGGGTGTATGATTATGTACAAAAAACAGAATCATGAGTAGGCCTGTAATAAGGGGGCACATTTTTAAAAATCCCAGGGAATGGCTTAAGGCCGTATGGGGGTCTGTATGCCTCGTATTCAGCTGAGTCTTCTAATGTAAACGATCATTTTCTCTTTGGCAATGGTTACCCCAAGCAGAATTTAAAGAATGTTTTGTTGGCAATATAGTTGCAACGAGCTGTAAGCTGTTTCTTGACAAATTATCATTAGAGTCCTACATTGCGCAGGTTTTCAACTGTTTTGAGAATGAGCCGCAAATTTTTAATCATTTGTGCAGGACTGATGAGAAGTTAATGTGAAATTAGTATGCGATAAATTTAAGGAATCCATGGAATCCAAGGTGGCAGTATGTCGTCATCCCAAGGATTACTGTCAAAGCAGAAACTCCTGTATGATCTGTTTTGTTGAAAAAGAACGAAAAAGAGAACAGGTAGCAAAAGCCTCAAAATGACAACAAGCCAGGATAGATATGATAGAGCTCGATTTTTCAAAAGATAAAGACGGATTATTGCCTGCCATCGTCCAGGATGCCGAAAGTGGTGATATTCTTATGCTTGCTTATATCAATAGTGAATCCTGGCAAAAAACCTTAAAAACCGGAAAGGCGCATTTCTGGAGCAGATCAAGACAGAAATTATGGTTGAAGGGGGAAACCTCAGGGCATGTTCAGCTGGTGAGGGAAATACTGGTCGATTGTGATCAGGATACCGTTGTCTTAAAGGTTGAACAACTCGGTGGTGCTGCCTGTCATAAGGGATACGGATCCTGTTTTTTCAGGAAGGTTGTGGATGGAGGCCTGAAAATTGTCTCCGAAAAGGTTTTTGACCCGGATACCGTCTACGGAAAATAATTATGTATTTTGTGAAATATCTTTGTAATAAGTGGAGAATAGCATGGGACAGTTAAAACTTGGTCTACCCAAAGGAAGTTTAGAGAAGGCCACCATAGAATTATTTGAAAAGGCTGGATGGCTTATCAAACCAAAATCCAGGAACTACTTCCCTGAAATAGATGATCCGGAACTTGCCTGTTCTATCTGTCGCCCTCAGGAAATGTCCCGTTACGTTGAATCGGGAATGCTTGATGCTGGAATTACGGGCAAGGACTGGACACTGGAAAATCAATCCGAAGCAGTTTTGGTTACAGAGCTTGTGTATTCCAAAGTTAGCAGAAGGCCCACCAGATGGATCGTTGCCGTAAGGGGAGACTCTGAAATCACCTGTATCGAAGACCTTGAAGGTAAAAAAATCTCAACAGAATTGGTGAATGTCAGTAAGCGTTTCTTTGCAGAAAAGAACATCAATGTCGAGATTGAATTTTCCTGGGGGGCAACTGAGGCAAAGGTTGTATCCGGACTTGTCGATGCAATTGTGGAGGTGACGGAAACAGAATCTACCATTCGTGCCCATGGCCTTCGTATTATCTATGAATTGATGGAATCCAATACCCAGTTTATTGCCAACAAACAGGCCTGGGAAGATCCTTGGAAACGTGAAAAAATTGAAAATATAGCCCTTATGTTGCAAGGATCACTGAAGGCGGAACGAATTGTCGGGTTGAAGATGAATGCTCCTGCTGATAAGCTTGAAAAAATCATTTCTGTCCTTCCAAGCCTTAACGCTCCAACCATAGCCAACCTCTATCATACCGATTGGTTCTCGGTGGAAACCGTGGTCTCATCTGATGTGGTACGAGACCTCATCCCAACTCTCACCAAGGCAGGAGCAGAAGGGATAATTGAATATCACCTCAGTAAGGTGATATGAAATTTGTAGATATTAAATTTCTCTTAAGTGTCCACAGTATGGCACAACTTCCTGAGGCCGGCATCCCCGAAATCGTCTTTGCCGGTAGATCCAATGTGGGAAAGTCATCACTTATCAATACCCTTGTTGGTAGAAAGGGGTTGGTGAAGGTCAGCGGACGTCCCGGAAAGACTCAGGGGTTAAACTTTTTTCAACTGGGCGACAGTGCCTATCTCGTTGATTTACCGGGATATGGTTTTGCAAAAGTATCTCGTGGTATGCAGGATAAGTGGCAAACACTTATTACTGAATATTTAGAAACCAGGAGTAGTATCTGTTGTGTGGTAGTTATTATGGATATACGCCACGGTGCAAAACCTCAGGACACACAGCTTATCTCCTGGCTTAAACAGCATGATATCAATTACTTGCCTGTGTATACTAAAGTTGACAAACTCTCTGGCAATCAGAGACAAAAGAACAGCAGGGCACTGGATGCCGGTCATACTATTAATAGTAGCCAACGTATTCTCTTCTCGGCTAAAACATCTATGGGTAAGGAAGATTTGGAGAGAGCTCTTGCAACTTTCGCTAAAATAGGCTAGACCTACCGCAGTTGTAGGTATATTTACCTACAAACAGCATTGAATCGCATATTCCATAAAGCGTTAGGAAGTGTCTAACGTGCTATTTAAGGAGACTTGCTTATGTCGCTTCGTTCAGAATGGCCTTGCTGGGAAATCATGAAATGTAATGCCTCTCAGAAATGTCCTGCAAAGGAGGACTCTTCTAAACTCTGCTGGGAGTTGATCGAAGAAGTAGATAAGTATTCTTTTAATATTTGCAGAGATTGCCTGGTATATGTAGCAAAACAGAAGGATTCTCAATTCACGAAAGAGGAAATTTTGAGTATTATGGCCCAGAAGGGGGTTGATGTGCTTCAAGGTAATAACTGTCTTCTACACACTATGGGCGAAAATGCAGCAAAAGAGTCATAGGCTTGTCTGCTATACGGATTTTCAAAGGGGTTACTGATCGATACGATCAGTAACCCCTTTTTTGTTGTGTGAGAAAATTCCTTGTTCGGAACTTGGAGATTTGCATAGGTATGCGCAAATACTTTCACAGGGAGA
The DNA here is from genome assembly GCA_964459485.1 of uncultured Desulfocapsa sp. Classification (GTDB taxonomy): domain Bacteria; phylum Desulfobacterota; class Desulfobulbia; order Desulfobulbales; family Desulfocapsaceae; genus Desulfocapsa. The sequence continues at coordinate 13,447 of CAYWMZ010000005.1, forward strand.
AGGGCAATTAGGCGGTAACTGAAAACTATTGATCCGATTTGAGAACGGCAAGGAAGGCCTTTTGGGGGATATCCACATTACCTACAGTTTTCATCCGTTTTTTCCCCGCTTTCTGTTTTTCAAGAAGTTTTCTTTTCCTGCTAATGTCACCACCATAGCATTTAGCCGTTACATCTTTACGGAGTGCTGAAATGTTGGTTCGGGCAACGATGGTTCCCCCGATGGCGGCCTGAATGGCAATCTTGAACATCTGCCTTGGGATCTCTTCCTTGAGCCGCTCACAGGCCCGGAGGCCCCGGGCTCTGGCATTGTCACGGTGTGCAAGCTGCGATAATGCATCGACAATTTCACCGTTGACCAGGATGTCCAGTTTTACCAACTCACTAGGGCGATAGTCATAGAGCTCATAATCAAAAGAACCATATCCCTGGGTGATCGATTTGAGCCTGTCATAAAAGTCATAAATGACTTCTGCTAAGGGCAATTCGCAGGTAAATTCTATCCTTCCTTGCGTGGGATAGTGGTAGTTGGTATTCTCGCCACGCCGCTCCATGCACAGTGTCATCAGGGCACCCATATATTTTTCCGGGATAAGGATGCTGGCCTTAATATAAGGCTCTTCCACCCGGTCGATGGACATCGGATCTGGAAAGTAGGCCGGGTTGTCCACCTCAAGCAGACTTTTATCGCGAAGATAAAAGTTATACTTTACCGAGGGCACTGTGAGGATTAGCGAAATGTCGAATTCGCGTTCCAGCCGCTCCTGAATGACTTCAAGATGCAGAAGGCCCAGAAAACCACAGCGAAAACCAAAACCCAGAGCAGCAGAACTATCTTTTTGGAAGGTGAGTGCTGCATCATTGAGCTGTAACTTTTCAAGTGCCGTGGCCAGATCTTCATACTCATCGGTGGCTATTGGGTATATGGATGAAAAGACTACCTGCTGCACCTCTTTGAACCCGGTCAGGGCCTTTTCACAGGGGTTCTCAGCCAAGGTTATAGTGTCACCCGGTCTGGTATCGCTTACCTTTTTTACCCCCGCAAGGATATAGCCGACACTACCGGCAGAGAGTATTTTTGTAGGTGCTCTTTTCACCCCGAAAAGTCCTACTTCTTCAACACGGTATTCAGTACCATTAGACATAAAGCGTATGGTGTTGCCAGCCTTTACCTTACCATTCACAACTTTTATGGAGATAATTGTCCCACGAAAGGGGTCATAGTTGGCATCAAATATCAGGGCCTGCAAAGGGGCTTCGGGATCCCCCTCAGGAGGAGGAATATGCTTGATAATGGCCTCAAATATTTCAGCTACGCCGACCCCTGTCTTTGCAGAACAGTGCTGGATAAGTTCTTTATCAAGCCCGAGATCCTCTTCGATCTGTATTGCGACTTTTTCAGGTTCAGCCGATGGCAGGTCTATTTTATTGATGACAGGGATGATCTCAAGGTCATTTTCCATGGCCAGGTAGAGATTCGCCAGGGTCTGGGCTTCAACACCTTGTGCCGCATCAACCAGCAGCAGGGCACCTTCGCAGGAACTGAGGGCCCGGGATACCTCATAACTGAAGTCAACGTGTCCAGGGGTATCAACAAGATTTAGGGTGTACTGCTTTCCATCATTGGCCGTATAAGGGAGGCATATAGTCTGGCTTTTGATGGTAATGCCGCGTTCCCGCTCAATATCCATATTGTCAAGGAGTTGATCCTGGAAATCCCTGTCGTTCACCTGGTCACAGAGCTGAATCATGCGATCGGCCAGAGTGGATTTTCCATGGTCTATATGGGCGATAATGGAGAAATTTCGTATATTGTTCATAGGGATATTTGTGTAAATCTAAAACTGATCAAGTTGACCCTGAAATGTGCAATGCTTCAGAGGGGATTTATGTGGAGATGCACCAGAATGCACCTGTTTAGCACATTAAGCCAAATATTAAAAGCTGTTGTTCGCTATTTGTATCAAGATGAGATACAAGATCATGGCAGGGGATATTGCGAATAAAGGAGTCGGGAGCTGGGCCGTATGCTATACCAGTTTTTTTTCTGAATTTTGCTTTGCACCGGAATTCTTTTTGGTAATACAGGCTGGCTAGGATATAATCCCAGAAAGTTGAAGGGATTTGTCGGAAGGGATTTGAATCCGGATGGTGGCTAATATGATCAAAGACGCAGAGTCAGTTATGGCTCCCAAAATTGTTAACTATCTGGTAATGCGCGATAATGTCTCGTAACACCCAAGGGGCTTGAGGATATAATCATTGCCTTTTCCTGTATCAGTAGTAATAATATAGAGTTCTGTATTCGATTAATTTACTTTTATAAAAAAGCATTGGAGAACACCTGTAGTTAAGGTGAGATGAGATAGAGGATATGACCTCAAAAAAGACAGCCCCCGTAAAGAAGGGTAAAAAAACTATCACCAAGGCGAAGCCGCAGTTACACCCATTGGTTGCTTTGTCCGATGATGCCAACCTCCCCACAGTCAGCAACCCTGCGCTACACCGGTATCTTCAGGAAATCAGTCAGTATGAACTCCTCAGTCGTGAAGAAACTGATGAACTGGCCATACAGTTCCGTGAAAATGGTGATCAGGATGCTGCTTACCGCCTGGTTTCTGCAAACTTACGACTCGTTGTAAAGGTAGCAATGGATTTCCAGAAGTATTGGATGCAGAATTTTATGGATCTTATCCAGGAAGGCAATGTGGGACTGGTTCAGGCCACTAAAAAATTCGACCCTTACCGCGGAGTGAAATTCTCTTATTATGCTGCCTACTGGATCCGTGCTTATATCCTGAAATTTATAATGGATAACTGGCGACTTGTGAAAATTGGTACCACCCAGGCGCAACGGAAGCTTTTTTTCTCCCTAAATAAGGAAAAGAAACTACTCGAATCACAAGGATTTAAGCCAGAAGTTAAGCTGCTTGCAGAACGGCTTAAGGTGAAGGAGAGTGAAGTGATTGAGATGAGTCAGCGGATGGACAGCTGGGATGTCTCTTTAGAGAGTCCGGTGCGCTCAGACTCTGATGATGAACAGAAGAGTTTTATTCCATCCGGTGGGCCAGCCATTGAAGATATCGTTGCCGGAGAGGAGATGAAAGAGAGTCTCGCCAGTCTGCTGACCATTCTTAAAGAAAAATTGAATGAAAAAGAGCGAATGATATTGGATGAGAGACTGCTTACCGATGAGCCACTGACCCTGCAAACCATTGCCGATAGATTTGGTATCTCGAGGGAACGAGTCAGGCAGATTGAGGTGAATCTACTTAAAAAAATGAAAAAGTATCTTGAGGCTGAAATGCCTGATATCGTAGACTTTTTTGATGGAAAACGGATGGTGCAGAAGGTATGAAAATTCCCTTATTAGATCTAAAAAGCCAGTTACTGCCATTGCGTGAAGAGATCGTAGCAGCAGTAACGAAGGTTATTGATTCCACTACCTATATCCAAGGGCCGGAGGTGTTGGCCCTGGAGCAGGAGGTGGCTGTCTATGGCAATGTCAACTCAGCGACAGGTGTATCCTCCGGAACAGATGCCCTCCTTATTGCACTGATGGCACTTAATATTGGGCCTGGAGATCGTGTCCTTACTACCGCATATTCCTTCTTTGCTACCATGGGTGTCATTCTTCGTTGTGGGGCGGAACCGGTATTTGCAGACATTGATCCCATTTCATTTAATATTGATCCCGTATCCATAGCTCAGCTCCTTGCAGACGATAAAGGAAAGACTATTAAGGCAATGATTCCAGTTCATCTCTATGGACAGTGTGCTGATATGGACAGCATTATGAAACTGTCCAGGGAGTACCAGATCCCGGTTATTGAAGATGCCGCCCAGGCCATAGGAGCGGAGTATCCCGATGCTAAAGGGGCCTGGTTGAAAAGCGGTTCCATGGGGCTTGCTGGTTGTTTCTCCTTTTTTCCCAGCAAGAATCTTGGTGGAGTTGGAGATGGTGGAATGGTCGTCACTAATGATGCTGAGTTTGATGAACTCTTGAAAGTACTTCGCAATCATGGGGCAAAACCAAAATATTTTCACACCCGTATTGGTGGAAATTTCCGTCTTGACCCCATCCAGGCAACCGTTCTGCGCATCAAACTAAAACATCTCGAAAAATGGCACCAGGCCAGAAGGGAAAATGCGGAATATTACAACGCACTCTTTGAGGATAGTCACCTTGTGTCCAAAGGATTACTGACACCGCCCCAGGCTATATATCAAAAGGATGGCCTTAATGGGGAGAAGCAGAATTATCATATTTATAATCAATATGTTATACGGGTGGAAAACCGTGATGCCCTCATTGAACATCTGCGTTCCAAAGATATAGGCTGTGAAATATACTATCCACTGTGTCTCCATGAGCAGGAATGTTTACAAGGAATTATTTCAAAACCTGAACTGCCCCATGCAGAAGAGGCTGCACGAACCACTATCGCACTCCCCATCTATCCCGAATTAACTCAAGCAATGCAAGAGTATGTCGTTCAGCAAATTGTCCAGTTTTACGCAGGCTAAAGAGAATCTGCTACTTAGGCTACCAGGACCTTGGCTATGAGCTTGACGGTGAAAACAGCGGTCATTGCCAAGTGCAACCTATGAGAACAAAGCATTTCCATAGAACTATCTGTTCCGTATGCCTTGCTTGCCTTGCCCTTCTCCTCTCTCAAAACACCTCTGCCGCAGCTTCAGAGGCCCCTCGAAAAGAAGTTCCTCTACATACCATTGTGGTAAAGGGTGTGGAATCTCCCGCTTGGATGAAGCTCTGGGATCGGGCAAGGGAGCAGGTCAATGCTGATGATTTTGAAGCTGCCGATAACAGCTATCGTGAACTTCTCATCCAAAAACCTGGGATTGAAGAGGCACAGCGAGAGTATTGTATCAACCTTATGGCCTTGCAGCAGTGGGAGGAGGCAGGAGCTGTTGTTCAGAAACTGTTGGAAATTGATCCTTCCTCGCAGGAGTATCTACTATATGGCGGTCGTATTGATCTGATCCAGCATCGTTACGAGCGTGCCTCAAAGTATATGGGACAGGTCTATAGCTCATCACCAGGTGGAATCTATGCACCAGAAGCACTCAAGGGGCAGATTACAGCCTTACAGAAACTTGGGCGTTTGGATATGGCATATCCTCTGATGGAACAGCTCTACCTTCTTATTCCCCATGAAGAAAAAACCATACGACAGTTGGCCAGGTACAGTGTTACCCTTGGTAATACAGCCAAAGCCCTTACCTACTATAAAACCCTGATCAGTGAGTTCACAGGAACTGCAGAGGATTTTCTTGCAAGTGCCAGTCTCTTTGAGGGCGCAAGTGACATGGATATGGCCGTTATTTGCTGGCAGTCCTACCTTAAACTCCACCCTTTTTATCGCCCCTTTCTCGTAAAGTTGTCTGATTATCTCCTGGCTCAGGGGCGTGATAGTGAAGCCTTGAGATACCTTCTGGTACGGATAGCTCATGGCGAGGAACAACCTGAAATACTTATTCAGATTGGAAAGATTTATCTCTACAGTGAAGGACGCCCCGATAAGGCCCTGTATTACTATGGAGAGTATAGAAAAAAGAGGCCGGATGACCGGAAGGTCAAAGCAGAAATCCTGAGAATTCAGGCTGTTTTAGCCAATGATCTCCTGGTGATTGTTGAGAATGAAGGGGCCTGGAGCCTCTGGCGTGACCTTGCCAAGGTTATCCCCGACCGTCTTGCTGTCTACTATTCCATGGCTGAGCTACTGGAAAAAACAGATAAAAGAGACGAGTTAGTAGAAGTACTGGAAATTATAAATTTTCATAATCCTGGTGATCAAAAAGTTTTACTGCGGCTGGCTCAGCTCTATTTTGATAAAGGGCTCTACGATGCTGCGGAGGCCAGTCTCGAATCGCTTGCTCCTCCAGAACAGCAAACAAAAGAATATTTATGGCTTCGAGCCAGTATTTCAGAAAAAAAGAATGCCCATCTACAAACACTTGCGTACTATAAGGCATATCTTCAGTTAGTACCTGATGATTACGCTATGATACTCAAAGCTTTGCTGTTATCCGGTGAGATAGGCCTTATACCTGAACTGGATTCTTTTTATGATCGTCTCTCAGCCGCAAAGGGTGATCCTTCCTTATTTAAACGAGGGAGTTTTCTCTATGGCCAGGCACTTCTTGAAAACGGTCTCTACTCTCAATCCGCCGATTTCTACAAAAAGTTTCTAAAATTCCCTGGTCTGATCCCAAAAGAAAAAAAACGTATCGAAGTAGCAATTTTGATGGGAGTTCAGGGTGACGGGGATCTTTTTGCGGCTGAGCAGCAAATAAGGCTAAACCTTATCCAGGAGAAGGGGACACGCCAAGATCTCCTCCTCCTCATAAAGAGTAGTCTCCTTCAGAAAGAGTGGAATGATGCCTGGAGGTGGTACTCCTTTCTGATTAAAACACCCACAAATAAAAAAGGCACAGGAAGCGATCCAGCAGATGGTAATTTTCTCCAGAAGATAAATATTCTTCAGGCATCAGGTCAGTTGAGCGTGGCCATAGAGCTCCTTGAAGATGCCTTTAATGGCCTAGATCACCCCTGTGTATCGCAATCTGAGGAGTGTTTCCAAGTCCGCTTACAATTGGCACGCCTTTACTACCGAGTGCAACGTTTTGACGATGCACGTTCTGTCCTGAAGACCTTTTCTCCCGAGAGTGTCGATAATGACTATGTCACGGTTTTAAACGATTTGCTTAAACGAAATGGCGCTCAGGAGACAATAGAATCAGGAGCTATACCCAGTGATGTTCTTCCAAGAGTTCCCCTTCTTGCCCGGGCCAGGATTTATGCTGAACTTGGTGAAGTGGATCTTGCACTTCAAATATGTAAACGCTTCCTTGTTGCTGTTCCTGACTCACTCAATGCTAAAATCCTCCGGGCCTCTCTCCTTATGCGCTCTTCGGATACCTTCGGAGCCCTAAAGATCTTTAGAGAACTTGCGGTGCATTATCCGGATGAATGCGCCTTTAAAGAAAACCTTATCGAAATGCTGTTTCAGAGTGCCAGGTTTATGGAACTCATCGAAATGCTTGCGCCGCAATGGAAACAAGTGGCAGGAGAAGGGGGCGTCCTTAGTGTACGTCAGGTGGTTCCCGATATAAAAACACAACCCATAAAGCAGCAGCTCCTGCTTGCCAGAAGCTTGTGGGCTGTACGCCGTTATGAGGATGCACTGTTGCTCTACCGGGAACTCTTGACTCCAGCAGTCGATCAGGAGTTTTCAAAACAACTGGATGTCCAAGGAATCATTCTCTCCTTGCCCCCTCCACAGAAAAGCCTCCTGAACATCATCACTTTTACTCGGCCAGCTGAACCAGAGAGACTCGTGGTGGTCATGAGCCCTGATTATACACTGCAAAATTTAAATTTTCCCCAAACAAAAATTGCAGCAGGTCTTTATGCCAGCTACCGCTGGCAACATCTGATAAAAAAAGAACTATCTGTTCGTCAGGCCATGGCCGACCATAACTACTATCAGGCCATGAAAGAATATCAAAACCTTCTTCGCAATGACTACTCATCAGAAAGCCTCTATGATCTTGCCGGAGTTTACAGTCGTTTGGGATTTCTCGGCAGGGAAGCAGCCCTGTATGAGACCATGAAAATAAAAACTCCCGGCTATCCAGATCTGCTGGAGGCAAGTCAGCGTAACAGCATCAAAAGAGAACCACGGCCCAAATTTTTTCAATATTTCGATTGCACCCTTAGTTGGATTTGTGGCGCTTCTAAATATTGACTCGACAAATCCTACAGAACAAGAGGCATCAATTACTTCAATCAAAAGACCTTGAGCAAATTCTCTAGCCGCATCATTTACATTAAGCGAATCAATAATTAAACGGTCTACAGGCTCAAATATAAATCTCAAAACAGTCCGAGCCTCATCTTCATTAAGAATAAGTTCTTCCTGTCTGAATTTACGAAGTTTTAAATAATTAGCCATGATCATTCCTTTTGTTTACACATAATAAGCCTGTAGAATATTTCATTTCAAAAGCAGTCAATTATTTCCGTATTTTTTCGGTTTTTTAAATTAATGGCGATTGCGCCTTATCAGACTGCCCGTGATTTCAAAGCTAAAGTTTCAAAGGTGAAGGTGTCATCACCGCCGGTCAGGTTGTTGAAATCAATAAAGGTCAGGCTGCCGACATTGCCGTCATTTTCCGCGGTGATGTT
>CAYWMZ010000006.1:0-19373 GCA_964459485.1 uncultured Desulfocapsa sp.
AGTACCTCATCGTGTTCAAAGGGTTTGGTGATATAATCGATTCCGTTCACCTTAAAGCCCTCCACCTTATCGTGGGAAGAGCCAAGGGAGCTCATAAAGATAACGGGGATATGTCTGGTGCGACCACTGTTCTTTAACTGTTTACAGGTGCTGTAACCATCCATGCCCGGAAGCAGGATATCCATGACGATAAGATCTGGCTGTTCCGCCTTGGCATGGTCAATTGCCATTTCACCCGAGGCCACCACAAGAACCCGGTATCGTTCCCTGGTGAGGAGTTCTGTCAGAATTTTCTGATTAATCAGAGAATCTTCTACTATCAGTATGGTCTGCTCCATATGGATTTCTTTCCTTGTGGTGTGACGTAGATGAAATTTTGCAGGCTGCTACTCTCCCTCGAGAGTTTATAGTATCAAGGAAATATCCCAACTTCCACCATTACTGTCACAAACACTGTCTTTATTTTTCAGATTCCCCAGAGCCCCTAATATCGTTAAACAATCCCCCCACACAGCCCGCCCCTCGGCAAACTTCCAAAAGTATTGATATCCATTTACAATAATCTACGACCCTGATACACTATTATTTGTTAGCTTGAGCTGTGTCGACCTTGTGCATCAGGAGCAGCAAGAACCCGAAAAAAAGAGACTGGTCTCCCTCCGCCACCCAGAGCACACCCATGACCACCCAGAACAAAAAAGAGAAAGAAGAAAACCGTGAGCTCCTTCTGCAAAACATTCAGAAGAAACTCTGTCTCTTCTTTCCCGAAGATGCTTATTCATTCACCCGACAAGCCGTTGAGGAGGGAATAGAGTCGGGTGCATTCATGACCAAACCCGCCCAGATGCTTCCCTATGTGCAGACGGCCCTCTTCGACAATAAGATCCTTGAAGTAGAGCTAGACGGCATGACCCGGGTCTACTTCAGCCGGATAAATGATGACACCCCGGACCTCGAAGAGGTGGCGGACGAAAACGGAGAGATCATCCTGCAAGAACCCGATTACATCCCGGGCGACTACCTGAAACTGATGAACCACATCATCTGCCTGCCACTGGAACCGGGCATGGGGAATCTTCATGTTCGCAGCTCCCAGAAGATCATGATCCGTTTTTTCACCTCCACCAGTGCCATTGAACTGGGTACCTTCTTTCAGGATCTAGCCGTGGTTCGGGAGATTCCGGTGCTGCGTCTCTCCTTCCCCCTTATTGGCAGGCAGGTTTACGGGGCCAGGGCCTTTCGGGCCAAGGTTCCACGATCCATGCTCTTCACCGTTGTTGTCAAAGGGAAACGGAGAAAACGCTCCGACATCCAGACCCACCCAATCGATATCAGCAGTGACGGCATGTCGTTTGAATTACAGAAGGAAGAGCAGAAATTATTCAAGGAAGATGAGGTCTGCAATATCCGCTTTTTCCTGGAAGGTGAGATGCATATCAAGGTTGACGGAACCATCCGTCACCTCTCCAAGGTACGCAACAAAAAGGGTATTCAGTATACCTGCGGGGTACAGTTCGACCTCTCCACCCGGTCTCTGGCAGCCAGTATTGAGACCATGGTGGCCGCAGTACAGCGGGCCCACTTAAAAGAACTCTCAGACAAATCGGAACAGAGCGGCATTCAACTGGTGCAATGAGCGACAGAGGAATCAAGGTGCCAGACGCTGCACTGTCCAGCCTTCCTGCTCACGGACGTAGAGGAAGCGATCATGAAGGCGGTTCGCCCGACCCTGCCAAAATTCAACGGTGGCAGGCACCACCCGATATCCTCCCCAAAATGAGGGCAGGGGCACATCTCCCTGGGAGAATTTTCGTTTCATCTCTTTAAACTTCTCCATCAAGATACTGCGTGAAGAGATCCTACTGCTCTGATTGGAAACCCAGGCCGCAATCTGAGAATCACGGGGGCGACTCATAAAATACCTGGCCGACTCAACGGCCGAAATTGCCTCCGCCCTCCCCGCAATACTTACCTGTCTCTCCAGATCAAGCCACACAAAGTGGAGGTTTACCCTGGGGTTTTCCTCCATTTCACACGCCTTGCGGCTCTCCTTATTGGTAAAAAAGACAAAACCCTGCTGATCGTAGTACTTCAACAACACTGTCCTCTGGCTGGGCTGCCCCCCCTGCCCCACGGTGGCCAGCACCATAGCATTGGGGTCGGGAATATCGGTGCCCCTGGCCTGATCAAACCAGAGGCCAAACTGGCTCACCGGATCAGCAGCCAGATCCTCCATACCAAGACCGCCCTTGAGGTACTCATGTCGAAAGTTACTGATATCCATCCCTAACGCTCTCCCTTGCGGTTGCCAAAGTGTTCATAACTCAAATGATCATAGGGGAGCGATTCTGTGGAATGCCCCAATGTCTCCACCGCGGGATAACCAATGGCGATGATGGATGCCACCTCCATCCCCTTCTCTAAAGAGAGAATTTCAGCCACCCGCTGCCCGGCACTCTTTGTTTCATCAAAGTCTCGTTTGCGAATCTGAGACCAGCAGCTGCCAAGCCCCAGATCCGTTGCCTGGAGTTGCAAAATAATGGCCGCTATGGAGCAGTCCTCCACCCACACATCGCAGCGTGCAGGATCGGCACAGATCACAATGGCCAGGGGGGCATTCTTTACAAATGCAGCCCCGTGGGGCTTAGCCACTGAGAGGGCAGAGAGGACTTCAGGCTCAGTTACCACCACAAATTCCCAAGGATTGAGACTGCGTGAAGAGGGAGCTCGAAGCATGGCCTCAAGGAGGAGATCAACCTTCTCCTGCTCGATGGGCGTCTCCTGAAAACTGCGCACAGACCTGCGTTTTCGTAAGATATCTATAAACATTTTTATTACCTGGAGAGTGTTAAGAGTGTATCCGTCTCACGCCATCCGGGAAGCAGCCTATCCAGATGTCCATAAAACCGTGCATTATGATCCCGTTCCACAAGGTGCAGCAGTTCATGGACAACAATAAGCTCCAGACAGGCCTCGGGCTTTTTGGCGAGTTCCAGATTAATCCAGAGACGGCGGGCCGCTATATTACACGTTCCCCAGCGGGTTTTCATCTTCTTTATACGAAATTCCTGCGCCACCTGCCCCACCCGTGGCTGCCACTGAGCAAGGAGCCTGTGGACACGGCCCTGTAACTCCTGCCGATACCAGCTATCAAGGAGTGCCAGTCGAACCTGAACATTTTTTCCTCTGCGGACATGGAGTATTATACCAGTAGCAGGGTTAAAAGTCACAGAATGACGTTTGCTTCCTTCATGCACCTGTAACCTATACTTCCTGCCGAAAAAGAGATGACATTCACCGCTTCTGGCAGAGAGCAGCACAGGGGCGGGGCGGGATAGGATCTGTGCTCTGTGTCTTAAGATCCACTCCATTCGACTGTCCAGAAACTGCTGTAAATACCTAAGGGAGGTGAGGCGAGGGATCGAAACCCGCACCCTGGCATCGGGGGCATATACGGTCAGGTGGATATTCTTAATGGCTTTCCGCCACACCTCAATGGGGATACCGGCAACGATTATGTGCTCTTTTTTCATCCCCAATCTATAACACCTTACCAACCCCGTAGACAAGCTGATCCATAGTGTTATTTATTCATAAAGTCCTGCTGCTGTTGCGGAGTCATCTGATTCATCAGCATCATAGTGTTACTTCCTCTGTCGCAACGACACCAGCCCCTTGACATGACCTCACAATGTATATACATATATGAACAAATGATCACATACCACAACAAGAGCGACAAAATGACTAAATTGACTAGAGTAGGACTTGAAAATGAACAGTGCGCCTGCCGCTGTATCCACCAAGACAGGGTTCAGGAAGCACGAGATCACGCCCTCCCGACCAAGGAAAATGAGAGACTAGCAGCCCTCTTTAAGGCCATGGGAGATCCCAACCGACTGCGAATACTTTGGGCTCTCAATCGTAAAGAGATGTGCGTCTGCGATCTCGCCGCCTATGTTGGAGTGAGTGAATCCGCAGTGAGCCATCAACTGCGGCAACTCAGACAGCTGCAACTGGTGAGCAACCGCCGGGAAGGCCCCATCCTCTACTATCGCCTCAATGACTCCCATGTCAGTCAACTTATTCACCTTGCCCTGGAGCACCAGAATGAAGGAGAGTAGGCAACAGTTCCACTCCATACACCACAGACTCGAGGGGGAAACACAATATGTTTAGCTTTCTCAATGATATTCTCCTTGCCTCCTGGGATATGCTCCAGCAGGCCTCTATCTATATCCTCTTCGGCCTGCTGGTGGGGGGGATGTTGAAGATGTTTCTCTCTCCTGCCTATGTGGCAGCTCATCTGGGCAGCGGCAGATTCAGTTCGGTTTTTAAGGCCGCTCTCCTTGGTATCCCCATTCCCTTATGTTCCTGCGGAGTCCTGCCGGCTGCAACTTCGCTCAAAAAGCAGGGTGCTAATAACGGAGCCACCACCGCCTTTCTGATCTCCACTCCAGAATCTGGTGTGGACTCCATATCTATTTCCTGGGCCCTCCTTGACCCCATTATGACTGTGGCCCGTCCCATATCCGCCTTTCTCTCCGCCTTTGCCGCAGGATGTGCCGAAAATTTCTTTAACCCTCCTGGGAAGGATAAACAGGCCAGCCCCGACCTCTCCTGCCCCGTCGACAACTGTTGCGACGGTGTAGACTGTCCGCCCAATGAGCATCAGAAACACCACGGGCTCCTTGAAAAGCTGTGCATCGGTTCCAAATACGCCGCAACGGATCTCTGGGCCGACCTTGCAGGCTGGTTCTTTGTGGGTATCCTTCTGGCCGGACTCATTAGTGTCCTGGTACCCGATGCAGTTATTGCCAAGTATCTGGGCGGCGGGCTCAGCTCCATGCTGCTAATGCTCACCTTTGGCATCCCCCTCTATATCTGCGCCACGGCCTCCACTCCCATAGCCGCCGCCTTTATCATGAAGGGTGTCAGCCCTGGAACGGCCCTGGTCTTTCTCCTTGTGGGACCTGCTACCAACGTGACCTCCCTGTCAGTCCTGGTGGGACTCCTTGGCAAACGGGCCACCGGCCTCTATCTCCTCTCCATTGCCATTGTCAGTGTCCTCTGCGGACTGGCGGTGGATGCCATCTATCTCAGTCTTGGGATCTCAGCAGTTGCCGCTGTGGGAAAGGCCGCTGAAGTCCTGCCACACTGGATCATGCTGAGCTCTACTCTGCTACTGCTGGCCCTCTCCATCCGCCCCCTGTCCTCCATAATTCTAGGCTGGTTTGGCAAGGGAGACGGATGCGGCTGTGGAACCGAGAGTTGCGATAGCGACCATGACCACGGCCACAATCATGATCATTCCAATGATAACTCCTGTGGCTGCGGCGATTCCTGCGAACAACCAGAGCCTGTTCAGACTCAGCCCCTCTCTTCACTGCACCCTGACAAGAAAAAATAACCAGCCCTTTGTTTATGTCACCCTTAATTGGAGAATATGCCGCAGGAAAGGGCAGCTTTGGAACCAAGAACTGGTGGATCGCATCCAGGCCTCACGGCTCACAGAGGTGATGAGCCTCCGCCGCCTTATCCTCCCTCAGTTGGGAGTGTCAAAATAATAGACACCGATCTGTTCCCAGTAGCAAAACTGCTTTGTTTTTTTGGGCACCTGGGTCTAATCCGCCAAACTGTTTGACATTTCCGAATAAAAGGAGGTATTGTTGCTAAGAAAGACTATCAAGAGATACCTGACCTCAACAATAAGGAGACTGTAATGAAGAGAGAGTCCACAATGATTCCAGGGAAATCCGCACGCTTTGGCAAGGTGCTGCTATTCGGTTCTGCCCTTGCTGTTTTTAGCGTATCAGGGATAGCTTATGGTGCAGAAGCACCAGCCGCAAAAGATCAGACTATGCTCAAGGGCGACTGGGGACAGATAAAACTCAACCTTCGCTATCGCTTTGAGCACGTGGAGCAGGACAACCTCAAAACCGCTAACGGCGACCCCATGCGCCTGCGCCTTGGATACCTCAGCCCCAACTTTGCCGGCTTCCAGGCCTATGGCGAATTTGAGGGGAACATTCCGATTTTTGCCAATGACTACAACGATAAATCCAACGGCAAGAACGAATACTCCGTTATTGCCGACCCGGCAGAGGGAGAGCTAAACCAGGCATGGCTGTCCTACAACACCATCCCTGACACCGTGATCAAGGCTGGGCGCCAGGTCATCGGACTGGACAACCAGCGTTTTATCGGCCCCGTTGCCTGGAGGCAAATGGAGCAAAGCTTTGACTCAGTCAATCTCATGAACGGCTCCCTCGGTGCCCTTGATGTCAGCGCCAGCTATATCTGGAATGTCCGCACTATTCTCAGTGCAGATGTCAATATGAACTCCCCCATTCTCAATATACGATACACATTTAAAGATGTGGGTTCCCTTGCAGGGTATGGGTACTGGCTGGACTATGATGACCCCGAAAACTCCGGTGCATCTCCCTACGCCAACTCCAGCCAGACATACGGTCTCCGCTTCACGGGAAAAACAGGAGTGGCCGAAAACCTGAAACTCCTCTACACCGCAGAGTATGCCACCCAGTCCGACTATCAGAAAAACCCCACGAACTACACCGCAGGCTACTACCATCTTATCGGTGGCCTGATGATGCCCAACAATGGTTCCCTTGTGAGCAAGCTCACAGGAAAGATCGGATACGAAGTCCAGGAATCGGACAACGGGGTATCGTTTAAGACCCCGCTGGGCACCAACCACGCCTTTGGCGGCTGGGCCGATCTCTTTCTTAGCACCCCGGCAGATGGCTTAAAAGACCTCTACGGCATGGTGGGTTTGAATATCGCAGGTGTTGATCTTAACCTGATCTACCATGACTTCCAGGCCGATGCAGGTGGTTCAGATTACGGCACTGAGTATGACCTAAAACTCAGTAAAAAATTCGGTGAGAATTATGCTGTACAGGCCTTCTATGCCGACTACAGTGCCGATGAATACAAAACAGATACCCAGAAGTTCTGGCTCCAGTTTGTAGTGAACTACTAAGTTCTACTCACAATCACTATCCCTTCAGTACCCGGTGGAGCAGAGCCCCAGTAACCATTCTGCTCCACTGGTGGAAATGCCCCCCCCTGCCATGAGACCAACCAGCCCCCTCAAGCGTTCCATACGACGTATCCTCTATTTCCGTCTCAGCATAACGGTACTGGGTTTGGCTCTTCTTTTTGCAATACTCTCTTCCTACCACTCTGGAAACATGATCAGAGACGCTGTTATCCAGGCCTCCAGAATCCATATCGATGTCATGCGGGGCCGTTTTAAAGAACTGATGCAAAGGCCAGGGGCAGATATGCAGGCCTCCCTGCAAGACGCCGTAAATTACCCTCCAGACACAACGATTCAACTCAAAGAAGGCACATTTATTTACGCACGTCTCCACAACGCCAAGCATTCCAGCAGAGGTGAGTACTTAAGCAGTTCCTGTCCAGATGTGGCAAAACTCAAGGCATACCTGGCCAAGACCCCGGCTGCCACCCCCCGCTATGGGGAAATGGAGTTTAAATCCTTCCGCATAGGCAAACAATCATACCTTGATATCCACAGCAGATTAACAGAGGGAGGTGACGGTTCAGCCCTCTACTTACGAGCCATTTTTGTCCTTTCTAAGGAGAGCAGCAGTTTAATCCAGAAACAGGCCCTGCAACTGGTATTCTTTGTTGTATCCGTGGTCTTTACTACAGTCCTGCTTCTCTACCCGGTCATCATCCGCCTCACAAACAAGCTGGCAGATTCCTCAACCGGCCTTCTCACTGCGCAACTGGAGACCATGGAGGCCCTGGGTGCAGCCATTGCCGAACGGGACAGCGACACCGATATCCACAATTACCGGGTCACCATCTATTCCGTTGCCATGGGAGAAAAACTGAGCATGGATGAAAAACAGATGCAGTGCCTTATTAAGGGCGCCTTTCTACACGATGTGGGGAAAATCGGTATTCGGGACAGCATACTCCTCAACAAGGCCCGACTTGATCAGTGCGAATTCGAGACCATGAAGAAGCATGTCCAGTACGGCCTTGAGATTATCAACCACTCAAGCTGGCTCAAGGACGCCCGGGATGTGGTGGGATCACACCATGAAAAATATGATGGTAGCGGTTACCCGCAGGGAATTCGAGGCGAAGAAATCCCTATAAATGCCAGAATATTTGCCATTGTCGATGTCTTTGATGCCTTGACCAGTAGACGCCCCTACAAAGATCCCTACAGTTATGCAGAGACTATTGATATTATGGAGGCGGAACGTTCCAGCCATTTCGACCCCGAACTGCTGAATGTGTTTCAAGGTATCTCCAAACAACTCTATGAGGAATATTCCGGGCGTGAAGATCACGACTTGAAAAAAACATTCCTGGATATCACCGTTAAATATTTTCACAGCGGCCTGAGTACCCTCCGATACTAAGCCGTATGGTATCCAACAGCCTCCCGGAACCCTCAAAAAACAACCATAAACAAATCAACACATCACTCCAAACACCCTCTTTTCCCTCTCAAGCTTGCACATTTAATGGGTAGAACAACAACTGGCAGAGAGGTTGCCACGCACTATAAGGGTGTGTACGGATGAAAAAGTTCAGCCCATCCATATGAATAGCCGGATGTTTATTGACTAATATATGGAGGTAGAGGTATTATATGCATTGGATTATTAATTATTGTCATCGTTTTGATATCAGCAAATAGCATGTGGAGCAACCACACTCCCCACCCGCCGCAAAAGTCTCTCCCGGAGGACGTTCTGCGACAATGATTTACCTGTGCTGATCTCAACGGTGACGAGTACAATCGCCTGTTAAAGCCCCTTAACAAGGCTGAGTCGTACTTTCCATTCACCATGCCCTGTAGTTCAGCATTAGTAGGAAGACACCATGGCCCATGATATTTTCACCTCCTACCCCTCCGAGGACAAAAACGTTGCCAATGCTGTATGCAGCCGCCTTGAAACCCTGGGCGTACGCTGCTGGATAGCCCCTCGTGATGCCATAACCAAACCATTGGAAATGCACATCGACGAACTGGTAGCAGTGAGCAACAACCTGAAACATAATGGAAAAACAGACACCACAAACCAGACCCACCAACCTCCCCCGCTCCAACCTCAGAGATGATGGGATCTGGAGTAAACACTGGTAACTGGGACCAAAAAGCCACAGGTATCATGAGCAAAGCAGCCTCACCCAACTACGAAGCAGCCCACTCCTACGCCCTTGAACTATTGGACACAGAACTCCCTCCCGGTCTTTCCTATCACGGCCCGCATCACACCCGTGACCAGGTTCTTCCGACAGCTATCCTGTTCTGTGAGGATATGACTATCTCCCCCAAAGAGCAGCTCCTGGTAAAAACCGCAGCCCTGTTCCACGATATCGGCTTCACTCAACAGTATGCGGACAATGAAGAGATCAGTGCCGCCATGGTCGGTACCATTCTCCCCAGCTTTGCCTACAGTGCTCAGGATATTAGGACAATAAAAGGACTTATCAGGGCCACGAAGATGCCGCAGCAGCCGGAATCGGTTTTAGAGCAGATCCTTTGCGATGCAGATCTGGCCAGCCTGGGGCAGGATATCTTTTTTGAAACCAGTATGATGCTCCGCCGGGAAACGGCAAAATTTGGTACACGCGTCCTCCTGCGGGACTGGTTCACCGATCAGTACACCTTTCTTGCCAGCCATCACTATTTCACTGCTGCCGCTCGCAAACGCCTCAACGCCACAAAAGAGCAAAATCTATCGGAACTCCTGCTGCTCCTTGAAGCACCAAAACCCTCCCAATACAAATTGTGAGCAGTCTCCATAAGGGCTCAAGCTAGAAAACTGGCAGCGGAGGTGGAACAGCTCTGCCTCATATCAGCCACGGTAAAATCAAAAATGCTATACAAGAGGGCTGGAAAATATCAGTCTGATTCTGGTGCCGACAGGGACTCTTGCCTAGTTCAGAACATCAGCTACGGAGTCATGGATGGGAATAAAGGAGTCAAAGCCTGAGATCTCAAAGACCTCCCGCACATGATCCTGGACACTGCACATGGAAAACTGCATGGAGGCCCGACTCAGAAGCTTTGAGAGATTAAGCATCACCCGCAGCCCGGCACTTGATATGTAGTCCAGATGGGAACAGTCCAAAAGTACATCACTCTTCGGAGGAGTGATATTGTCAGCAATCCACGCCTCCAACTCGGCAGATGTGACAGAATCAATCCTGCCGTCAACAACGACAAGCAATACATTTTCTTTTTGAGATGCTGCTATTTCCATGGAATAGTTTCCTTATTTTTTTTCGCTTAGCCCAAAGATCCTTCAGGATTCCCAGACCTTACAATGGACTTTACAATACTTATGGACATCCGGTTGTGATCCCATCCGTGGCTATTTAGCCTTTAATGGCGTCTGAATACACAGCACATTTCTGTTATCCTTTCTTGTGTAATGTATATTTTTGGCAAGATGCTTCACCAGATACAATCCCAAGCCTCCGGGTTTTCGCTGTTCCACAGGAGAATAAATATCGGGATCTGCCACTTGGGTGAGATCAAATTCCGGGCCGCTATCGGTAATGGTTATGGAAAACGAACTCTTATCCAGAGAGAGTTCTATGCCGATCAGGTCTTCCGACCCAGCCTCCGTATGTTCAATATAGTTCATACAGATCTCTTCCAGTATCAGATTAATTTCAAAGAACTGTCCTTTGGAGAGTTTCCAGGCCGCAGCGATGCGTTCCAGTTGTAAAACCAGATCCTCCATGCCCTTAAGTGAACTCGCTATTTGAAAAAAATCGTTCATCTCGTCCCGTACTTACTTTTTACCAAAAACAAGCTCATAGAGCAGCTCCTTTTTAGCGATCAGCTCCTCATAGGTGCCAAACTCCATCAGCTTACCCGCCTTCATCACTGCAATCTTATCAAATCCAGAAATACTGTCCAGACGATGAACCACAGCCAGAACCGTCCGTCTGCCGCGCCAGCGTTTCTCAATCAGATTTTGAATACGGGACTGTGACTTATTATCGAGAGCCGAGGTGGCCTCATCCATCAGGATCACCTTCGGGTTTTTCAGAAGAACTCTGGCGATGGCCAGCTTCTGTTTCTGGCCCCCGGAAAGCAGATTCCCCATACTCCCCAACTGATACTCCATTCCGGCCTGGGCTACGGCCTCCAAACAGTCTTCTTCAATCAATAAACGGATCAAATTCTGACTGAGTTTCTCTTGAGCCCTGGCATCTTCTACCTTGGTATGACCAAAGAGAATATTATTAAGGATGGACTCGCCATGGACATATTTTTCCTCTTCAAAATAGTTAAATATCCCGGGAAAGGCCTTCTCACTCCAGGCCCTCCAGGCCCTCCTGCTCTGAAGTATCCTTTGCTGAAGATCCCCCTGGAGTTTGTCACTCTCCTCTGCTCCCGGCACAAATCGCAGGGCCAGACTCAGCAGCAGAGACTGATCTTCAACGGGAAGTTTATCCACGGAAAACTCGTCCAGGTGACGCAGCACGTCCAGACAGCTCGACAGCTCTTTATCCGAGGGAGGTTCCCCTCCACTCTCCTTGCCGCTTCCACGGGACTGCTCCACCACTTCCTGAGCCAGAATGAGCCCCATTTCCAGCAGGGGAATTTTGATATCCATCTCATCCAGGAATGTCTGAAACAGAGGATCAACCCCCAGGGAGGATACCTTAAACGATCTGTCCAGAGAGGCGCCGAATATGATATTTTCGGCCACATCGGCATGGCACAGATAGTGATCCTTGCTATAAAACTCTATATAGTCCCGTAGAGATTCACCATATTCACGGCGAAACTCTTTTCTGATCCGTACGATCTTGGCCACCATCTCCGTCTCACCCGACCCCAACTGACTGTTCAGCCCGATACGTACCACATCCACAAAGAGCCCGGCCTGTTGCAGAGCCAGGATAAGCTGGTCAAGATCAGGACCCTGATAGCCAGTTGCAGTCCCGCTGAACTCAAATCCAGCAGCGGCCTCATGGGCATAAAGAAGATTTTCACGAATAGTGCCAGAAAAGATAAAGGGCTGCTGGGAGATATAGCCTAGCTGCTGCACAAGCTCACCCTTTTTCATATCTTTGACTTCCCGGTCATCCAGGTAAATAGCACCGCTGGAATAGTCAAACATCTTGGCAATACAATGAATAAGGGTACTCTTGCCACTCCCGGAAAAGCCGACCACAGCAAGACTCTCTCCAGCAGGCAGGCTGAAATTCACATCTTTAAGCAGGGTTATGCCACTGGCTGTAGTATAGCCCAGATGCTTCACTCTCACCCGACCCTCCCAAGGCGGCACCGGATCCAGGGCGATCTCCAGGGTGTGTTCGGCGGCTCGGTCAAAATAGTGCATGGTTCTGTAGTATCGCACCGAGGCATCCTGATAAACCTGATAATATTCAATAAGTTCCTTCCAGGGATCGTAGAGCTTCTCCTGGGCCGACAAAAAGGCCACCAGGGAACCCAGTTCCAGCTCCCCCTGCATCACCAGATAGCCGCCAAAGAGAAAGACTATAAAGGGCCCGATACTTGCGAAATAGTTATTAATGGTCTTGATGGCAAAGCGCAGCAGCGACCATTTGGTTCTGATCTGTCGCAGAGCCTCTGCAAAGACGTTAAACTTGGCCTTCTCCTGGGCATAGGCCCCATGGACATTGATCTCGGTGACGCCGGTGATGGATTCTGCAATCTGGCTGGACAACAGACGAGACTGATCCACCCGTTGTTTATTAAGACGATTGGCCTTTTTTTGAAGATAGGGAATCAAAAAGGCCACGATGGGATAGATAGAGAGGGTCACTAAGGCAAGTTTTGCGTTCAGCCACAGGAGATATCCGGCAAAGGCCAGCAGGGTAAGGACATTGGAGATGGGGGCGGCAAAGGCCATTCCTGCAAAATTTGCTGCGGTGGAGAGCTCGGTCATCAGGGCGGCCACCACCATTCCCGGCTGGGTATTCCTAAAAAACTGCAGGGGCAGTCCAATAATGTGGCTGTAGAGCTCTTTACGCATGGCCAACATGGCCTGCTCGCCAATCACCGCCTGGAGATAGTTGGTGCCAAGCTTTATGAGGGCCGTACCCGTCACCGCCATCAGATAGATCCCGCAGTAGAGCAAGAGACTATCGAAATCACCGAGAGATATGGCATCATTAATAATGCGCTTCTGCATCTCAAGCGGCAGAACTCGCAGAAAGACCATGGCTACAATGAGGAGCAGCAGGATCAACTGTAACTTGATCTTATCCTGTATAGCCCAATGGAACAGGGATTTCTGAGTTGTACGGGAGGATGAAGATGACTCAGACATTAGCTTTCATAGCTTTCACTGGGTTGTTTTTGGGCCATAAGGGCGTTGTGTCTCCATGAATATTCACAGCGACCATGGTAATATCATCGCTGAGGGGGGTATCGCCTCTGAACTGATCAATGGCACTGCTTATTGATTCTAAAAGGGCCTTGGGAGACAGGTGCCTATTCTGCCGTATTATTGTATTAACCCGCTCCTTTCCAAACTGTTCACCATGTCCATTAACACTCTCCCATACTCCATCACTCACCATAAGGATAAGCAGCCGCTCATCAGTGAGGGCAAAACTGTTCCCCTGATAGGCAAAATCGGGATTTAGACCTAGTACCAGCCCTTTCCCCTTTAGTTCCTTAAATTCATCTCTGTCGGGGTAGTACAGAATGGCCGGATCGTGGCCGGCTCGAACCCATTGTAGTTCTGCTGCGGCAAGATCAATACGGAGATAGAAGAGGGAGGCAAAGTTGCCAAGTTCCGAAGTGTCACGACACAGTTGTTTATTCACTCCTGTAATAAAAGCTGCCGGGTCTCCGCTCTGGTCTACATTGGCCCGCACCAGGGCCCGGAGGGTAGCCATAAGCAGGGCTGCCCCTATTCCGTGCCCAACCACATCGCCCACAATCACATGCTGTCTCTCCGGATGGCTCTCCGACGGAAAGAAGTCGAAATAGTCCCCGCCGGTCTCGTCACAATAGATACTGAGCCCGCTCACCATCACATCTTTTCCAGTAATATCTTCCTGGGGTAGCAGGGTGAGCTGTACGTCCTCGGCAATATCCATTGCCTCCTGGAGCTTCACCCCTTTCTGGAGCTGTTGGGTCATGGTATTAAAGTTCTGGGTCAGTTCTCCCACCTCGTCACGGGTTCGGACTGTGAGCGGTTCACTGAAGATACCACGGGCCAGATCACTGGCGGTACGGGATACCTCCTTAATGGCACGGGTAGTCTTCTCTATCATAATCCGGATAAAGAGGAGCAGAACAACAATACAGGCTATAGCCACCAAAAAGTAGACGTTTCGGAAATGGATAATGGGTTGCAGAACCTTCTGGCCCGGGGCAATAACCACCATGCTCCAGGGGGCCTCTTTGAGCTGATAGAAACCACTGATCTCTTCAGGAGGCATGCCCGGGCCAAAGACCGTTCCCGAGGTACCCTGTTGTATGGCAGCCAGAGTCTGTTTTTCAAGGCTCCCCACACTGCCAAAGAGCTCCTTACCCGGGGCTGCGTGCTGGGCCTGAGCGTTGCTGGTACCGATAAGAATCGTCCCGTCGGGATCAACGATATAGGCCTTATACACATTCCACCAGGCGGTGGCCACGGTCTGGGCCACAAGGCCTTTAAAGTCAAGGATCACCTCAACACTCCCAACCTTGCGCCCCTTAGAATCCACCATGCGGGTCATCATGGAGATAGTATTGCTGCTATGCTCGATAGTGTACTCAGGCTGGGCAATATCAAACATCCACTTGGTTTTACGGCCTCCCGCATCCATAGTATTAGTCTTACCTGTGGCATTCCGCATAAATCGCATACCATGCCGCTGGGGCATCTCTTCAGGCCAGTCCACCTTCACCTTCACAACACCATCAATACGCCTCAGTTGCTCCACAATAAACTCGTGAATGGCAACAGTAGACTCATCTTGCGGCAAATTTTCCAGGAGCATCAGGATCTGCTTGGGCTGCTTCAACTGCATATCAATCTGATGGGCCGCCCTCTCAAGGTTGGCCATGGCGGTCTTGGTCCACTGCTCCAGAAGGAGTTCCCGTACTGCGCGATAGCCGAAGATTCCAGCGAAGGTGAGAAAGAGAAAAATCGGGATCAGGATAAAGATAATGGTCCGCTGATGCAGACTCGTGAGGTAAAAACTACCCCTCTTTAAAAATGGCATACTCATCAAATCTCTCGCTACATACTTAACAAAAGACTAACTTACTAAATTGCTATTTATAAAAGCCATTCTATCATACTGGACGTTTGATAGAAAGCTGAAAGCCACACAATGTGGGGGGCAAATCTTTATCCTTGACACAGTTCTTCTGTTGTCTCTACCAGATTGAAAACTTCTCTATCCTTTTTTATCCTATCCCGTAAACGGCTTCTTCCTTAACTTACTGTGCTGTAATCTAGTCCCATCAGCTTGCCAATCCGGGGATTAGTCAATCCGCCATACCGGTACAGCACATCTGCGGTTAACCTCAATTTTAAGACCACTAGCTTAGGTGGAATTTGCACCCCTAAAATGGTACAAAAGAGGGGTCCAAAGGAAAAGGAAACAAAAGATCTTCCCCTCCAATCAAAATTCTGATTACCATCGAAACTCAGCTTTGCAAAACCGGAGCTATTCCGTGTCCATTATATGGGACGCCATAAACCCATCCGTGGGGGCTCTGCTACGGCCGTCCAGGCCGCAGATGCCCAAATAATGGACACGAAACAGCTCCTTCCCAAAAGTGGCTAAGCTAAGGATTAGTGGTAATCAAAATCAAAATTGACTCACCAGTGCTAACCTAAACTGACCCACCCATTTTTCGATTTCGTTCCCCTCCTTTCTTTCCTCCCTCCGAGTTCAAGGGACAGAAGTTCAATGGACAGTATACCTGATTCCACAGATGAGGGAGGAAGGGGGACAATCTCTATTTACAGTACGGCGATACCGATGTGGTCCTCGTTACCTATCAGTGGGATGAGAGAGACAAAATCGAACGGGTCAAACTGTCAGATGTCTCCTATCTCACCGATTCTGAAGCAAACCAGCTGGCTCAGGATATCGCAGGCTTTGCTGTGGATGAAGGAATCTCCCTGGTTTCGGTGGGTGATGTTCGCCGCAATGAGTGGGCCATGACTATTGCGGCAGAGAGTTGGCAGAAAGATCCGGTGGTAGCTGGATAATATCCACCATAAAATTATTCCTTCACAATCCCTCTTAACATTCTTCTTTTATCGCTCCCCAATATTTCCACATCATATTCTTTGACCAATTCACTGAGGGTACTGATATGACACTGTTGTGCCCTTGCCCTTTTGTGGCACCACACTGAAACTGAAAGGAAAAACATCGACATGGTTGGCCGGTGTTGTTAGGTTTCTTTTCCGATCTTTTCCAATGCCCAGGTGGGCATGAGATGCTTCCCGGGGTCTACTAGACAAGAAAAGGTCCAGGGGTCAGGTCTTGAAAAGTAATGCCTGCGTTTTTAATTCAGGAGATAGTGTGTCAAATAAATACATATACTGTCCCTGTAATACAAACGATCAATCTTGTCACCCATTGACCATCCAACAACTTCTCTGTTGAAAAGATCCATTACTACAGCAAGGTAAAGCCACCCGGACCAAGTGCGAATGTAGGGTATATCAGACACCCAAACCATATTAGGGGCCAAAGTGTCAATCAGCTTTCAAATATCCCCCCCTGCAATTGTCTTTACCAGCAGATTTACGTTGCAAATGAGACGAATAGACCTTACAATCACCTCGCATAGTGATGCGAATAAGGGAGATAAATGTGCAGAAATTTTTATGGCAGCATGCAAACTGGCCTCAAATGACCTGGGACGAACCTGCCCTCAGTACTTTGGTAACAGCATGCAGACAAAAACAGGGTTTTCTGCTTGGTGCTGCCAATATGCTTGGTTTTGACCTGCAGCTCCAGGCTCAAAGCATCATACTGGAGAAAGAAGCTCTTGAGACATCCGCCATAGAGGGTGAGCTACTTGATCCGGCTGGTGTCCGTTCTTCCGTTGCCCGTAAACTTGGTCTACCGACAGCAGGTATGCGAACACCAGACGCAAAGGCAGACGCCGTTGTAGATATTCTTCTGGATGCGGCACGACATTTCAATCAATCTCTTTCTGAAGAGCGGCTTAAGAGATGGCACGCTGCTCTGTTTCCTGACGGATATTCCGGTTTTCGTCGAATCGTAGCAGGCCAATGGCGCACAGAAGAAATGGAAATTGTATCAGGACCGGAAGGGAGACAGAGGATTCATTATAAGGCACCTCCACCGGACACTCTTCCGGCCGAAATGAACACCTTTCTACGCTGGCTGAACAATGCTCACACTGTGACGGGTGACGGTCTCAGCAGAGCTGCCCTTGCCCACTACTGGTTTGTTGCCATTCATCCATTTGATGACGGCAACGGTCGAATCGCCAGAGCGCTGACCGACATGACCCTGGCCCAGGATGAGACGCTTTCCACCAGATTTTACAGTTTATCCAATCAGATCATGAAAGAACGGGATGATTACTATGCTGTTTTGGAAAAATGCTCCAATGGAAAAGGAGATATTACCCAATGGCAGGAATGGTTTCTGGGCTGTTTTCAGCGGGCTGTTGGTAGCTCTCAGGAATTAATAAACCGTGTTCTGGTAAAAGCCAGATTCTGGCAGGAATTTGCAGTAACTGACCTCAACCCAAGGCAAAAGAAATTAATAAACAAACTGCTGGACACAGGAGAGGGGAATTTTGAGGGAAATCTGGCTGCCCGCAATTACAGAACACTTGCGAAAACCACCAAAGCCACTGCCTCCCGTGACCTGGAAGATCTTCTGCGAAAAGGTGTATTAAAACGGCTTGTGGGCGGGGGCAGAAGCACCCGTTATGATCTCGTCTGGGAACGATTTGCAAACAACCGGTTGTAACCCCCCCCTACGACCTGGTCTCCACAACCAGACTATCCTCCAAAGTCTCCGCAGAAAACCGCTGTTCCAAACCCCCGTAATAATCCACCAGATCTTTCAGGTTTATTGCGCATTTTCCCGCAAGTTGTCCCTGAATTTTTCTACGTTTGTCAGCAACCATCTGAAAATGTACCTCTCCTGGCCACCTGAAATTGTCATTTCTCTTCTTCTTTTGTTCTTCAAATAGAGTGTAACACAGCAAATCTGGTGCCCATTACTATTGGCGGCAGCAGCGTGGCACGCCACCGAGCGGAAATGAATAGTAGATTGCCGAGTAGTTTATCAGTCGAAGTGGGAGACAACTTTTCGTCAAAGGCGCCGTCCCGCCAACTCACCGCACTGGGGAGTCTGTGATGTTCTCACCACCACTAAAGATGTTATGAAAAATTCTGTAGATACCATCATTGTTAGTTTTTCGTTCCCCCGTATACTGCGAATATTGAGTACTTATAAAAGCAATCAACGTCTCTAAAGCCACACCTGCTCAACATTTGTAGCTGATCAAACAAATTAGTCGGCTTGTTTTCCAGGTTATTCTTATAAACTTCTGGAATATTGTCATATTTCCCAACATCCTGGGCATTGTTATTCTTCTCCAAGGTTTCATTCATCCAATTTCGCCAGATTTCAAATTGAATTGCTTCGCTATAGGCAGAACTGGGGTGTACCGGATCGATGTTGAGAAACAGACCACCAAATTGCAGCTCTTTATATATTTTAGAAAACAGATCGTTTTTTTTCATAAAATCAAGATGGTGGATAGCATTGGCAGAAAAGACCAGATTATACTTCCCGTCCTCTGCCGGCAATTCACAATAATCTTCAAATGTAAGATGCTGATAAGAAATTTTTGTATCGTTTAAGCTCTTTTTTGCTTTGTTTAACATTTCTTCTGAGGCATCGATGAGATAGAACTCGTTGTCTGGAGATTTGTCGTAAATATACTTGCTTATTATTCCATCTCCGCAGCCCAGATCAAGAATATGCAGTCCGGTAATATTTTGAAAATGAAACTTCACAATTTCAAGAAGAACCTTGATACATCTTTGTCGTTCAAGCATTATTACATTTGCCGATTGAGTGTAGAAATCCACAAATTCCTTATTGTCCCACTTAAATGTGGCATCTTTTTTCATTGTATTATCTCATGTCTAATGGACATCAAAAATGTTATTTAAGGATACCTGCCTCAACTGCTTCGTGCAGTTGGCTTTTGAGTGTATCCCATACCTCTGAACTGCCCTCACCAATTCGACTATTCAGTGTTAAAACCTTTTCCTTTGAGACATTATTTTCTCGCCAGCTATGTCCATTTCCATGCAAATTATGGAGAAGTGGCGGAATACGATCCACTGCTC
>CAYWMZ010000007.1:0-18875 GCA_964459485.1 uncultured Desulfocapsa sp.
TTCCACATGTTTCTAATCGCCTTAACCTCTATAATCACAGTTTGTTATGGCATCAGGAGCAAGGACCAGAAGTATAGTAGCAACGGAATCCTCCTGCTGTGCTGTCTCAATGGCTGTGATATAGGCATCAGATCCATTGTCCCTCAGGATAACGACAGGATTTCCTGACGTTTGCTGCAAAGAGGAAGGGGCCACTACCCGCATGCCAGCAAGTTCAACGGCATCGGCTGCCAGGATTCCGGGGCCACCGCTGTCTGAAATAATACGCACTCCCTTGCCTCTCGGTGGTTCCTGGAGTGAAAAGGCCAGACAGGAATCCAGCAAGGCCTGAAGACTATCTGCCCGAGTAACGCCTGAACGACTAAAGGCCGCCCCAAATGCGGTATCCGCACTAGCCAGTGCTCCGGTATGGGACAATGTAGCCCTGCGGCCCGCCTCTGTGCTCCCACTCTTCATAATAACCACAGGCTTTTTTAATGCTGCACGTTCTGCGGCCTTAATGAACTCCTTGCCGGAAACAATGTCTTCAAGATAGCCACCGATCACCTTAGTATCCTGATCCTGAGCCAGGTAGGAGAGAAGTTTGGAACCGGAGATATCTGCCTTGTTGCCAAGACTGACCAGTTTAGAAAGTCCCATATGACTTTCTCCAGCCATATTCAACATAACCCGGCTTAGTGAAGCAGATTGAGAAAACAGTGTCACACTGCCGCCCATGGCCAGTTTGCCAATAAAAGAGGCGTTCAGGCATTTTGCCGTATTCATAAAGCCAAGGCTGTTGGGCCCGAGCAGGTGGATGTCACGACGTCTACAGAGATTTGCAATTTCCTGTTCACGCTTTGCCCCAGCAGTCCCACTCTCAGAATAGCCACTAGCAATAACGAGCAGAGCCTTGACCTTTATCCGGGCGCAATCATCCACCACAGCCTTTACCTGTTCTGCGGCTAAGGCCACAATCACAAGATCCACCTCCTGTCCGTAGTCGCTAAGGGATGGATAGCAGTCGAGTCCACAAATACTTTTTGCAAGGGGATTCACGGGGATAATATCCCCTGAAAATCCTCCTTCAAGAAGATTTGAAAGTATGCTATGCCCGGGTTTCCCCTCTTTTCGGGAGGCACCGACAACAGCAATGCTCATCGGGGTAAAAAGTGCCTCTATAGCCATCACTGTTTTTTTACCTGAAAGCTATTTTCAGCAAGGAGGACCAGAACAGCCGCAATTTTAAAGGTGTTTAACCTGATATAAATAATATCGCCCGAGGCCTTAGAGTGAATACGCAGGATGCGACTCACCGGGATCTGTTCATTCTCAAGGAGGGTTACCAGCCGGATCATAAACCCAGGACTCCTGTCATCAACAATTGCAATAAGCACAGACCCCTTTTCCCCAACCCCAAAAAGTGCTCTGTAGGCCGTATTGAGATCGCGTATGGAGAATATGCCAACCACACGATTGTCATCAAGAACGGGAAGCGCACCCGGGCGGTCACGATCAAAAAAGAGCAAGGCATCGTCCAGTGTCGATTGCAACCCGAGTGTTATACACTCCGTGGACATGATTTCTGCAACCATAGTATCTTGAACCCGTTCATATACCAGGGTTCGTTCACTGTTTGTGAGTATGGAGGAAGGGTAGGCAGAACGCAGATCTCTGTCACTGAGCATCCCCAGCAACTCACCCTTTGTATCCACAACAGGTAGATGCCGAAAATGATATTCATTGAGCAGAGCCCTGGCCTCCGGAAGCAACATAGTGGGAGGAACAGTTACGGGGTCAGGGGTCATATGTCTTGAGATATACATGTCTGCCTCTTTAGCTGATATTTGTGATCATTGGTGCAAAGCTTCCTTACCCAGGATTCCACTGAGGTAGGCCTCTACAGAATCCCCCAAAACGGAAAGTTCATAGCCACCTTCCAACAGAGAAAGAACTCTTCCCTTACTGTACAGATCTGCCCAAACCTTAATTTCCTGGCCAATACGCCGGTACAGATCCGTCGAATAGTTTAACCCCGACATATCATCCTGGGCATGGCCATCAAAACCTGCTGCAACTATAATGGCCTGGGGTTGCCACTCCTTAAGTTTTTGTGGAATAAGAGATGTCAAACTCTCCATCACCTGTTCATCACCAGCACCCGGAGAGAGGGGAATGTTCAGAATAGTCCCTTTGCCTTCACCCATTCCATCTTCTTCTAAATAGCCGGTACCAGGATAGCTAAAACTTGGATGTTCATGGATACTTATATAGAAGCTATTCGCTTCCTCTTCAAAGGCTGACTGAATACCGTTGCCATGATGAGCATCGAAATCAAAGACCAGAATCCGTTTGATCCCATACTTCTGCTGCCAGTAGCGTGCCGCCACCACACAGTTATTGATAAAACAGAAACCTAATGGTGCCGAAGGCTCCGCATGGTGTCCGGGAGGTCTGACCAGACAGAGTACATTGCGGGTTTGTCCCTGTTCGATCAGGTCAATGCCCACAAGTCCGGCACCGGCTGCACAACGGGCCACATCATAGGATTCATAACATATCTGGTTATCGGGATGGTCAAGATGGGTTTTTCCGGAAAGCACAGCTTCTTCAAAGCGCAGGAGGTAGTTCTCGCTGTGTGCCAGGCGAAGATTCTCTCTTGAGGCACTACGGGAAGGTACGAAGGAGAATCGGTCTCTTAGGAAACTCTCTTCCAGGGCTTGTCGTATTGCCTGAATCCTGGCTGGAATCTCAGGATGATCGTTGTAGCCGGTGTCGTGCAAAAGATTGCGCTTATCGTCAACAACAATCAATGGTGCGGATATATTCATTGATCCTTATAAAAACTCTTATTGAATAGCTTCTAGTTTATAGTATACCTTATGGACTGATCATACCATGTAAACGCCTTCTTCCAAAACCAATACGTCTATTTTTATGAATATCACATTCTATCATTCTTCACTCTGACCCCGCTGCCATATGGCAAGAAAAGCCCTGGAGGGGCTGCTCA
Source organism: uncultured Desulfocapsa sp. (assembly GCA_964459485.1). Taxonomy (GTDB): domain Bacteria; phylum Desulfobacterota; class Desulfobulbia; order Desulfobulbales; family Desulfocapsaceae; genus Desulfocapsa. Next base: position 2,993 of record CAYWMZ010000007.1, read on the forward strand.
CTCACAGAAAAGATATCCAAGTCACCGAAGTTGAGATACTTAGCAATCCTTTACGGAGTTTGAAAAATGGAGTGAAATTTATCCCCACCCTGCAATGCCGTGGGGAGCAGCTCAGTGGTATCTTCCTTGACCACAACTCGATCAAGAATTTTCTTCACAAGGTGACAGAGAAGTGAAAACTCTTATATACAGCTCTGTTACCCGACTGGACATGATAGTCTGGCTTTTTGTTCTGATGTTTTTTTGCGGAAGCAGCATCATATTCGGGGGGGATATTCAACTCTCTTTTATAGGAGCTTCCGGGATTATTGTCGAGATGATGCTTATCGGACTCTCCGTTGAGATCATCATCGAATCCATAAAACATATTAAGGGAATTGGGACGGTGACGGGATTTATCACCAATGGTCCTGAGGCGCTGTGTCTGGTTGTAGGGCTTGTTGCAGGAGACGTCCTCTTTGCGGCGTCCACCCCATTGGGGTCTAATTTTATGAATCCTGTCCTGCTGCTGATGGCTGCACTTATTTGTAAAATGGCCATAACAACCATCAAGACCAAGACACTCTACAGTACTATTACGATTGTCAGTACAGCATCCCTGGCCATAAGCTTCTATATTATCCCTGAATCCTATTATAAATTTTGGGTTGCCGGTGCCTTACTGATAACAATCCCTTTATTTCTGCTCCGTCCCAATGAAGACGAGGAGGAAAGTGATGAGCCTCATCACAAAGAAGCCAGGCGCTGGCTCATACCCGCAGTTTTACTCCTATTGGGAGCGGGGTATTTCCTGGATCCTGTGGTCTCCTTTGCAGCAGAACACTCCAAGGCACCAAAGGGGGTTATTGGATTCCTGGTTTTGGCATCACTTACATCATGGCCTGAATTTAAATCCTGCCTGGCCCTGCTCAACCGAAACAAGCCCCTTGCGGCAATATTAAATATCACTATCTCTAATATCACGAATATCTGGCTTGCGGCCAGTGGTGTCACCTACTTTCTGCTGAACAAATAGCAGGCCCCCTCTCAAACGTAGCATATGAAATTCATTAGAATTCCACCTGCTACGTTTTAAAAGTATCAGAAAGGTGGGGCAATGGTCACCAGAATGCGCATATCCGTTTCGGCCCTGACTCCGTGGGGGTCATTGATATCAGACACCAGGATATCTCCTGTCACTGCAGCAATCTCACTTTCGTTATCGCCTAGAAAGAATCCCTTCCCTTCCACAACGTGAATACTTACCTGTCCGTCAGCTGGATGCTTATGTACGGGAAACAGTTGCCCCGCAGCCAGATTAAAGTTGAGTATCCTGAAATAGGGGGAATCATGTAACAGAAACCGTTTAAACTTCTTGGCGTCAAACTCGCGACTTTCACTTAACTGAAGTAATTTCATATAATTTCTCCATGAGAGCTATTCTGGATATTTTCCGAACCATCCAGAAATAGTTTTGGTAAGGGCTATTTAAAATCTGTTCAATGCACTGAGTACCGCCTTGATGGATGCCACGATAATATCGGTATCCATGGCAACACCCCACTTTTTACTTCCATCGGGAAGAGCCACCTGAATATAGGCTACAGCTATTGAACTTGAGCCCTTCGACAAGGCATGTTCGTGGTAGCGGCTCAGGGTGAATTCACATCCCAAGCCATCTCCCATAGCGGCACAGAAAGCATCTAAGGGGCCATTGCCCTCGGCAGAGATACTCTTCTTCTCACCCCTGCTGTCTATAAGTGCCTCCACCTCGGCAAATGAAGCGTTTTCATCATTGTCAATATGTCGTTTCAGGACATTAAAACTAGCCAGAAAGTAAGGTACTGTCTTTTTCAGGTACTCGTCTTCAAAACTTTTCCATATTTCTCCAGCCTGAAGTTCCCGCCCGGCCTCTTCGGTGACCTTCTGGATAATTGCACCAAATTCAGTGTGCATGGCTTTAGGCATCTTCAAGCCATACTCCCTGTCCATTATATAGGCCACGCCACCTTTTCCAGATTGACTGTTAATACGGATAATAGATTCATAACTACGCCCCACATCTTTTGGGTCAATAGGAAGATAGGGTACGGCCCAGCCTGCCCCCTCCTCTTCACAACGTTTCATCCCTTTATTAATGGCATCCTGATGGGTTCCTGAAAATGCTGTGTACACGAGTTCCCCTGCATACGGATGCCTGACATGGACAGGAATGGCGGTGAGCTCCTCTGAGATCTTGATAAGACGATTAATGTCCTGGAGGTCGAGTTTGGGGTCAATGCCCTGGGTAAATAAATTCAGAGCCAGGGTCACGATATCCACGTTTCCAGTCCGTTCCCCGTTTCCAAACAGAGTCCCCTCCACCCGGTCACCACCCGCCATCAGGGCAAGTTCCGTTGCTGCCACGGCACAGCCTCTGTCATTATGGGCATGGAGACTGATAATGGCTGCGTCCCTATTTTTCATCGTTTTACAAAACCATTCAATCTGATCGGCATACACGTTCGGGGTGGCCATCTCAACCGTTGCGGGGAGGTTGATGATAACAGGTGCCGCAGGACTAGGCTGCCACACATCCATCACAGCTTCGCAGATGGACACCGCAAAGTCAAGTTCTGTACCAGTGAAACTTTCAGGAGAGTATTCAAAGCGAAAAGCCGTCTCCGGATACTTACTAGCCTCTTCTGCGATTGCAGTGGCACCAGCGACAGCCAGAGCAGTTATCTCCTTGCGATCCATTCGAAAAACGGCTCTGCGCTGCAAGGTAGAGGTGGAGTTATACAGATGCATAACTACATTTTTAGCACCTTTTACGGCCTCAAAACTCTTCTGAATCAGAGCACTTCGTGCAGGAGTGAGAACCTGAATCGTGACATCATCTGGAATCAGGTTTTCTTCGATGAGAGTCCTTGCAAAATCAAACTCGACGTCGGAAGATGAGGGAAAGCCAACCTCGATCTCTTTGAATCCGATATCAACCAGAAGATCAAAGAGTTCGAGCTTCTGCTTCAGATTCATGGGTTGCACTAGGGCCTGATTCCCATCACGCAAATCAACACTGCACCAAAGGGGTGCCTTAACGATAGACTTTCCAGGCCAGCTCCGTTCCGGAAGATCAACCCCCGGATACGGCCGATACTTATCCACAGCTCCTGCTTTCATAGTGTTCCTCTTTTGTTGTTGCAAATTCACCGCAACTAATGTGACGCCCAAAACATGCAACAATAAAAAAAGGCCGCAGTTTCAAGCTGCGGCCTTTTCGAATTTCCAAGGTATTATAAAGATCTGCCCTTTAGGATACTCCAGAACCCACCACAGTATATTCCCTCATTGGGGATAGTCGTAGGTTTGATAGTATGTAAACATTCCGCATGACAGCTCCAGTTGTGACATTATACATCTGCTAATAGAAATTAAATAATCACCATCGACACAACTTGTCAAGAAGGGATTGAGGTTCAATTCGAAAAAGCGTGATTTAAAGGATTTTTGACACTCATTCTTCTTGGATATTGACATCCATGGCATTGCTAGATATATTTCCTGATTCACGGCAAATAAACGTTGTATGAAACTATAGACAACTTTTCTAAACAAAACCTCAACACATCGTAAAGGAAGAGGGTTCATGGGAAAAATAAAAGGCTCTGAAGCCATTATACAGTGCCTCCTGGAAGAGGGGGTTAAAACAATCTTTGGATTTCCTGGAGGTGCAGTCATTGATCTCTACGATGATCTCATGGACTCTGAAGTGAAGCACGTCCTTGTGCGTCATGAACAGGGTGCTGTACATGCAGCAGACGGATTCGCCCGGGTAACTGGTGATGTTGGCGTTGCTCTCCTCACCTCAGGCCCTGGCGCAACGAATGGTGTAACTGCCATTGCCACCGCCTATATGGACTCTATTCCCATAGTCATCCTCACGGGTCAGGTGCCAACACCACTTATTGGTAACGATGCCTTTCAGGAAGTTGATATCGTAGGAATCACCCGGCCCTGTACTAAGCATAACTATCTGGTAAGCAAGGCGGAAGACCTGGTTCCCACTCTCCGTGAGGCATTTCATATTGCCCGCACCGGACGACCAGGTCCTGTCCTCGTTGATCTCCCAAAAGATGTGGTTGCATCCATGGTCGAGTTTGATGAGAAGAAACCCATTCGTATGCAAAACTACCAACCCACCTACGAGCCCCATATGGGACAGGTGGAGAAGGCATGTCAAGAGATCCTCAAAGCCAAACAGCCGGTTCTCTACGTTGGCGGTGGTGTTATACTCTCTAACAGCAACAAAGAACTTACTGAACTTGCACGCAACCTGAATATCCCGGTAACCATGACTCTTATGGGCCTTGGTGCTTTTCCCGGCAGAGATCCCCTTTCAATGGGAATGCTTGGAATGCACGGTAGCTATACAGCTAATATGGCGGTCGCCAAGAGTGACCTTCTTATTGCAGTTGGTGCCAGATTTGATGACAGGGTTACCGGGCGTATCGATGCTTTTGCTCCTCACGCCAAGATCATCCACATCGACATTGACCCCACCTCCATCAGCAAAAACGTCACAGTGGATATTCCCATCGTTGCCGATTGCAAACATGCTCTCACTGCCATGAATAATTGGCTTGCAGCTTCAGGGGCAGACCTTAAAGCTGTTGCCGACAGTCACTCGGAGTGGATAGATACTGTTGCAGCCTGGACAAAAAAACATCCCATGGCATATATAGATGAGGGTGAAACCATTAAGCCTCAGTTTGTTGTTGAAAAACTGGACGAACTCACCGGTGGAGATGCCATTATCACTACAGAGGTTGGTCAGAACCAGATGTGGGCTGCCCAGTTTTATAAGTTCAACAAACCCCGCCGCCTTGTCACCTCTGGTGGATTGGGAACAATGGGTTACGGTCTTCCGGCAGCCATCGGTGCCAAAATGGCCTTCCCTGATCAGACTGTTATTGATATTGCTGGTGATGGTTCCATTCAGATGAATATTCAGGAACTTGCCACATCCAAGCAGTACAACTGTCCTGTTATTGTCTGTATCCTTAACAATAACTACCTTGGTATGGTACGCCAGTGGCAGGAACTCTTCTATGACAAACGCTACGCAGCAACGGTTATGGAAGTAACTCCTGACTTCGTCGCCCTAGCCGAGGCATACGGTGCAGTTGGAATTCGTTGTACTAAAACCAGCGAAGTTGAGGCCACTATCAAGCAGGCCCTGGAAGCTGTTAAGAAAAGCACGGTTATCCTGGATTTCCGTATTGCCAGAGAAGAGGGTGTTTTCCCAATGGTTCCCGCTGGCAAAGCAACCACGGAAATGCTTCTGGTCTGATTGCTCTCTAGCACGATAAAAATCAGAATCCCTAAAGGTACCGTAGTGAGCGGTACCTTCTGAATACAATTATTTTTTTTAGTCACAGGATAAACCGATGAAACATACCCTATCAGTTCTTCTTCAAAATAAACCGGGCGTTCTTTCCCGAGTCACTGGCCTATTCAGTGGCCGTGGCTTTAACATTGAAAGCCTCAGTGTGGCAGAGACCCTTGACTCATCCCTCTCCTGCCTCACCTTGGTCACCACTGGAAGCGATGCTATTGTAGAACAGATCACTAAACAGCTTCACAAACTTATTGATGTTATCAAGGTTACTGATATCAGTGAGAGCGTATATGTCGAACGTGAAATGGCACTTATCAGAGTGAAGGCCGAAAATACCACCCGCGCAGAGGTTTTGCGTGTGATTGATATCTTCCGTGGCAAGGTTATTGACGTGAGCCCTAAATCCTATGCGGTTGAGGTAACCGGATCGGCGTCAAAAATACAGGCTGTTATCGACATCCTACGCCCCATTGGAATTAAAGAGATCGTGCGCACTGGTACCATCGCCATGGCTAGGGCTCCAAAATAAGATTGCGACATTGAGCCCTCAGCAGGAATCTCCACTGAGAAATTCACAAAGCAGATTTCGGTATAATCCACATCGTTGATACCGTTATCTGCTTTTGTCGTTCACTCCCCATAAAAAAATGAAACTAGAGCCATGACTCAACCGAGGATCCCAGTTGCCAGAGAGGGCTATCCCTTTATTGCCTTTGCTGCTTTTGTTACCCTGATCACTGCAATACTTGGGTATGAGTTCCTCGCCTGGCCAGCTCTCCTGGTCACCACATTTGTGGTCGCCTTCTTTCGTGATCCGGAGCGGCTGAGTAACTGCCCTGCAAATTCTCTCACTTCTCCTGCGGATGGAAAGATAATTGTTATTGAAGAACAGTTTGACGACCTCTATCTCCAAGCCCAAGTTCTTAAGATTTCCATCTTTATGAATATCTTTAATGTCCATGTGAATCGTATCCCCATGGATGGCAGCATTGAAAAAATCCTTTATAAACCTGGGCAGTTCTACTCAGCAGACAGCGCAAAAGGAGCATTACTCAACGAACGTTGTGGTGTTATCCTGCGTACTAAAACCGGGGAACGCATGGCCTTTGTCCAGGTTGCCGGACTTATTGCAAGGCGCATCGTAAACTGGCTTGAACCAGCCGATACGGTACAGCGTGGAGTCCGATTTGGCCTGATTCGTTTTGGTTCCCGGGTTGATCTCTATGTTCCAATAACGAGTAAAGTAGAGGTCAAACTTGGCCAAAAGGTTCGGGCTGGTGAAACCGCCATAGTCTCTTTTGGGGAGTAGTTTGTTCTTTCTTTTGTTATCTTCCCCATATGACTTACACTATCCATTAAGACACTCCCTGAATTCAATGTTAGCTGGAATTTGCCATGACCGATAGTTCTCCCACCCCAGACAACCGTTTCTACCCACTGCCCTGTATGTTCACCTTGGCCAGTCTATTCTGCGGTTTCTATGCCATTGTCTCTGCCTTCAATGCGGACTTCAAAACAGCAGCCATTGCCATCCTGGTGGCTGCAATATTTGATGCCCTTGACGGCAGGGTAGCACGACTCACAAACAGTACCAGCCAATTCGGCGCAGAACTTGACTCCCTCTGCGACATGGTCTCTTTTGGGGTCTCCCCTGCTGTTCTTGCCTATCTGTGGGCACTGCACCCCTATGGCCGATATGGCTGGCTGGCTGCCTTTCTCTATGTAGCGATGACAGCTCTGCGCCTGGCACGTTTTAATTCTCAGGACAGCACAACTAACTCCAAAAATTTCGTTGGTCTACCCTGCCCTGCTGCCGCTGCTATGATCTCAGCGGCCGTACTCTTCAGCCATTTTCTTGGGGTTACCGGTGAGGTGAAACATATTTCACTACTATTGCTCGTTTATATCCTCTCCTACCTCATGGTATCTACGCACTGCTATTACAGTTTCAAAGAGTTGCCTCCCTTTAAAATAAAACGCTTTCAGGTTCTCGTTGCCTTTCTCCTTTTGTTTATCCTGGTGGCGGCAGAACCTCAGATCATGCTCTTTTCTCTTTTTCTGATCTACCTTGCCTCAGGTCCTGTATATGGTCTTATTAAAAGAATTCGATCTATAAAAAAAGAAGGGATTCCACCTAAAAATGATCCCCTCTAGAAAATTTACCTCTTCTACGATTAAGCCGCATTGCACTTTCTTGGTTTTTTGTGCTGCTTTAAAATAGAAATCCTTTATGTTGCCGATTGCCGCATATTTTCAGACAAACTGTATTGCCCCCCGCTTAATAATTTGGTATCTTTCCGGTCAGCGATCAGTGAAACTGTTTTAATCAGCTATAAAAACTCTCTACAGTCTCCATTGTCACAATTACAATGCAGCAATATGCAGAGCATCATGGGTTCTGTCGAGGGCATAAATCGAAATAAGGTTCTCTATGACTGACGATAAAAATTTATATAATGTTGCCATTGCCGGTGCCACAGGTGCAGTTGGCGGTGCCATGCTTGAAGTATTAAAACGCCGCAAGTTCCCCATCAAAACCCTTCGTTTACTGGCCTCCGAGCGTTCAGTTGGGAAAAAAATAAACTTTAACGATCAGGAGCTGAGTGTAGAACTCCTCAGTAAGGATTCTTTTCAGGATATCGATATAGCCCTCTTTTCTGCAGGTGCCACACGCTCCCTTGATTTTGCACCAGCTGCCGCTAAAGCTGGTGCGGTGGTCATAGATAACTCTAGTGCCTACAGGATGGATCCTGAGATCCCCCTTGTGGTTCCTGAGGTTAACGCCCATGCTATTGGTGATTACACTAGACATGGTATCATTGCCAACCCCAACTGTTCCACTATACAGATGCTTGTTGCTCTGAAGCCCATTTTGGATAAAGTTGGGATCAAGCGTCTGGTCATCTCTACCTATCAGGCGGTTTCCGGCACAGGTGCTAAGGCCATAGAGGAACTTGATAGCCAGGTCAGGGCCTATGCCGCTGGAGATCAACTAAACGCCTCTGTATACCCCTACCAAATTGCATTCAACTGTCTCCCCCATATTGATTCGTTTTTAGAAAACGGATACACCAAAGAAGAGATGAAGATGGTCAATGAGACCCGTAAAATTTTTGAAGATGACTCCATAGGGATTACAGCGACCGCCGTTCGGGTTCCTGTCTTTTATGGTCACTCTGAATCGGTGAATATCGAGACCAAAAGCAAGATTTCTGCTGCTGAAGTAAAAGAGCTTCTGGCATCTGCCCCCGGCGTACGTCTAGTAGACAATCCCCAGGAGCTCCAGTATCCCCTTGCAACCAATTGTGCTGGAAGCTTTGATACCCTGGTTGGTCGTATTCGAGAAGATGAATCCATTGAGAACGGCATTAACCTCTGGGTGGTTTCAGACAATATTCTCAAAGGGGCAGCTCTAAACGCTGTGCAGATAGCAGAATCATTTATTGCAGACTACAAATAATTGCGCATTATAAGTGGTCATGCCAAGGGCAGAAAACTCCTGACTCCTGGTAATTCAAAACAGATTCGGCCCACCAGCGACCGTGCTCGGGAGGCCCTATTCAGCATTATCGGAAAACGCATCCATTCAGCCCGTGTTCTTGATCTCTACGCTGGCACAGGAGCACTTGGAATTGAAGCCCTCAGTCGTGGAGCCAGTCAAACTGTATTTGTAGATAAGCATAAGATAGCCCTTGACCTTATCCAGAGGAACTGTGCTCTCTGCCTAAAAGAAAGCACAGAGTTACAGGCCCAAAGGGCAATTATTATACGGCACGATATAAGCAGAGGCCTTGCATTACGGGTTGAAAGGCTTCCCCTTACCGAGCCATTTGATATCATTTTTCTTGATCCACCCTACGGTAAGGGCTTGGCAACAGAAACACTTAAAGACCTGAGTGACAGCCCTTTTCTCCATTCAGAAACCCTAATAATAGCTGAGGATGGCAGTTCAGAACCCCTACCTGCCACATTCTCAAGATTCTCTTTACAGGACAGTCGAAGGTACGGTGAAGCCGGTTTTTGGTTCTATTCACTAAATCCTTCCTGATTAGATTTTCTCAAACGACGAAGTCAGATGGATCTATCCCAACACCATAGAAAAAGTCTTGCAATCTACCCTGGTACTTTTGACCCCATTACCATGGGACATCTCGATATCATTGACAGGGCTCTCAACCTCTTTGACCGAGTGATCGTTGCAATTGCCATAAACCCTGGCAAAAAGCCCCTTTTTTCTTTAGAGGAGCGCATCACAATGGTAAAACAATGCTTTCCCAATGATTACTCACGAATAGAAGTAGAAGCTGTTTCCGGCCTTTTAGTGCAATATGCCGCCGAGAAACAGGCCAGTGCCATTATCCGTGGGCTTCGTGCTGTCTCTGACTTTGACTATGAGTTTCAGTTGGCCCTTATGAATCGTAAACTTGAACGTGAAGTAGATACTATTTTTCTCATGCCCGGTTTTCGCTGGATCTATATAAGTTCTTCCATTATAAAAGATGTTGCACGGCATGGCGGCGATGTCTGTGAACTTGTTCCTGGCCATGTAAACCAACAGCTTATTGCTAAATTTAACACTCCTTAAGTTTACGACCAAAGCTACAAACACCCAATGGCCACCTCACCGCATAACACACCATCCTCCAGTAAACGAAAATTTCTCGTTTTCTGCGCAAGTTTTGCTGTTCTTTACCCCATACTCAAGCTTATCGGATTTTCCGTTCCTCGGAAACCACGCATTATTGAGGTTACAAAGCCTCTGTCTCTTGGGGGATTCTACATTGGGCCCGATTTCATTCTCTTTGACAACGGCAAAAAAACATGGGCCTTGCCTCGTAAATGTACCCACCTCGGATGCACTATTATTTTCCACGAAGGCAAAGGACTCCTCGAATGTCCCTGTCACCAGAGCCAGTTCTCTAGCGAGGGTAAAGTGATCCATGGCCCTGCCAAAAAGGATCTCGCCCAATACAAGGTGGAAAAACTCAAAGACCATGGTGGCTATATTGTTACGATGTAAACAGCAACGTTTCAGGCTGTATCCCTAATGCGAATTTTTTTTACAGAGATCCGTTGGGGGGAGTTGTCCCTTTTAGCACTCTATATCTCAGTGCTCTCAGGATTAGTTGTCGGACTCCAGTACAACCCGGCGACACCCGTTTACTCGGTTTCGACCCTAGATCTTCTGGTACCATTTGGAGCCTATTTCCGTTCCCTCCACTTTTACTCAAGCCAGCTCTTCTTTCTGTTCTGCATAGTTCACATGATTGGGATCTTTAACCAAGCCCAGGGCTATTCCAATAAGCAATGGATAATGCTGAGTGCCACCTTACCTGTTGCCCTTCTCATCCTTTTTACAGGCTATGTCTTACGGGGTGATACCACCGGCTTTTCAGCAGGAATGATCGCTGAGGCAATCCTCCTGGATATTCCATACATTGGCCATTTCTTGAACGACCTCCTGTTCTCCATCTCAAACAATGGTATGAAACGGATTTACCTTAATCATATTATAGGATTTGGACTTCTTTGGGGTTGGCTGGCCTGGGGACATTTAAAAAAATACAAGATTCAATTTAATCAACATATTCTAGTTACCATCACTGTTTTGCTCTTTCCTGTCCTCATAAATGCTCCATTTGAGGCTGACCATCTAGGTATTTTACATATAGCAGGTCCCTGGTTTTTCCTAGGTCTTCAGGAACTTTTACGTTACATGCCGCCCATTTTGGCAGGTGTTCTTTTTCCTGCCACGCTCCTCATAGCCATCGCTTTGCTCCGTAAAGAAAATAGAGGCTATCGCTTTGTTTTTTACTTTATTCTGCTTTGGCTAGGCCTCTACATTCTTCTATCTATAATTTCTTTGACCCGTTAAATCCTCCCTGTTTGCACCCATTTTTCTGAACCTACATTATTCGATTGTCCAACTTCTCCAGGTTATAAAACCAAAATGGCAATTGATTAAATATTTGGTGAATAGTATTTATCAAAAATATATCAGCAGAGGCACTAGCGAACAGAGGCATGATTGTTTTTTTCGCCTTCAATACTAAGGACACTTGAAGACGTATAACTCTCCTTTGACCTCCATTGACTTCTCTATCATAAAAAAAGGGCCTGCTCCAATGGAGCAGACCCTTTTAAAAACAGTAACTTGTCGGAGGGATAACGAAAACATCACGCCCCTTTCCTTGCCACTCAGCTCAAGACGATTCCTTATTCCTTAAACTCCCTTCGAAGAGAGGAGATTTCGTCTAGAAATATCTTCCTGATATCAGCCAGTTCTTCCTGAACAAAGGTCTTAAGGCTTTCTTCAGAATTTTTCCCAATCAACTCTTGATCACTAACAGAAGATTGAACATCGTCAGTCAGGTTAGACATTGAATCACTAAAGGCCACATCCTCCATATTTAGATCAGTCTTCCCGGTTCCTGTTTGACGGTCTATTGACCGTGCCAACAATACCTGACTGGTGCAGCGCAATAGCTGTTCCTGCCCCTGGTTAATTGTAACTTCTGCATCAGAATTCATTTTCAATCCAACGAGGATTTCATCCATGAGGGAGAAATTTTCAGTGCTCACACCAGATGGATTTTGTTCACAGTTCTGACAAACAGTTGATATCAACTGAAGATAGATCTTTGCAGTATAGTCGGATGAGCCACTCCCCCTCAAACTGTTCACTTCAGAAAGTAGCCCATCAAGGGTATCGTTAGAACTATTTTCTTTGTAGGACTGTATGCACATCTCCAGCCTATCGTATGCATCCTGTCCTGCCTCTACTCCAATCGCTGTCTCTGCAACTGCTGGAGTTAAGCCTGGGGTTTCTTGAGCCATAAACTCTGTTGGGATACTTTCATCAGAGTCAAGATACTCTTCACCTGGAAGGAGATCCACTTCTTCTTCATCACCTACGGCTTCAAAAACCACTTCAGGTGTTTCAATTTCACCAGTCCCACCAATCTCATCACCAACTTCACCTGGAACCTGAAACGCTATTACATCGTCCGGCAGAGACTCTTCTTCAGCGTCACTCTCCACAGATGTAACGGAACTTTCTTCCCCTGGCACTGTGAATTCAATCTCTTCTGAGTCAAACAACTCATCTATTTCTTCGGGTTGCTCAGTCTCTTCAGTTGTAACACTATCCTCTAATTCAACACCCGGTGTGGAGAAATCCAGATCCTCATCATTTTCAATCTTATCGTCAAGAAACGAGAGGGTTTCATCATCTGAAGCAGCCGCGTCTCTCTCATCGTCAACAGAATCTTGTGCAGCGACTATCGGCTCTTCGGTTACTTCCCCATCTTGTATATCTCCACTCTCTTCCTCATCTTCATAATCAGTAAAGAGTTCATCGTCACCACTTAATGCAGGAACAGGCTGGGCTTCAGATTCTTCATCACTATCACTCATGCTGGTGGGGACTTCATCATCAGCAAGTAGATCATCACTTAAGAAACTGTCTTCAAGTTCACTCTCTTCTGTCATTACGACAGGACTTTCCTCAACAATCTCATCTATTTCAGCTAACTCATCTTCCATGAGGTCAACAACAGGAGAAAGTTGCTCTGTTTCATCTTCCTCATCGGTATCCTCTGTTTCAGGAATCTCTGAAGAAAGTCCCGCAACACTCTCAGCCTCACCGGCTGGTTCGTCTTCATCAAACATGGAGAGCTGTTCTTCGACGTCCTCTTCCACTGTTCCAGTTACTGGTGCCACTATTTCATCAACTGAAGCCAAGGCGGGCGCAAAATCTTCATCTTCTGTAACGACTGATGGTTCTGTAACAAGTTCCTCGTCATCTGCTTCACTGGTAAGCTCTACGACTGGTTCTACTACTTCACCTTCTGCATCTTCACTTATTGCAGCAACGAGCCCCTCATCAGAACCTGGGGTGACTTCATCTCCATCTTCTTCCCCCCCCCACTCACTTAATGATGATTCCACCTCATCATTAAAGAACGAATCCAAACGATTATCGAGATCCTCAGATGGGTTGGCTTCCTCAGCCTCAGCTATACCTTCGTCTTCAAAACTTCCAGATAATGCTGGAGCTATTTCCCCATCCACAACCGGAAGTGCCTCTTCATCTGAATCATCATCGGCTTCAGTCTCTACATCAACACCCGGTAAAACTGACTCAATTTCTTGACCAGATTCTACTGGCTCTTCTTCTTCAGCAACACCCGCAAGATCGCCTGCCAATTTTTCAACACTGAAACTACTCTCTTCCTCTGCATCAGAAAGTGCTGGAGCTACCGCACCATTTTCATATGGTAAGGCTACTTCATCAGAATCATCATCGGCTTCAGTTTCAATGTTAACCCCTTCAAGTGCTGTATCTTTGTCTGTTACATCAATTTCATCAGCCTCATCAATTCCGCCAAAAACAGATGTTAACCGAGCATTAACATCAGAACTCACCTGTTCTTCGTCATCACTATGATCCACGGGAAGAGAGTCTGCCAGGATATTTTTTTCAGTTTTAGATGCCGCATCTTCTGGAGGAGGTTTTGTAGCAGGTGCAGAGCTAGCGGCTGGATCAGTTTCATCCTGAGATGGTGCCTTGGCAATTTCTACTTTAAAGGCGTTGAATTTTTCTACTTCTGAGAGGAGTAATTTCTTTTCTTCTTCTGGTGAAATTTCAGTAAGGGTTATCTTTTCAAGGGCATCGCAAAAGGAGTGGAGCAGTGGAAATGATTTGCCGTTAGACTGACTTCGCATCTTGTCTATATATGCGCCTACAGCACCAATACCCTGAAGAAGGATACGTTTCGCCTTACTCTCCAGAAATACTCCTTCCAATCTCTTTACTTCTTTTAAAAGCTTTTGAAGACCCTGGTCAGTTATTTCCCAATCTAGACCTAAAACCAATGCTTTCAGGTCTTTGAGGGGTTCCGATGAACCGTCTTGTGCGGAAGCGGCAGGCTCTGAAACAGGTTGTTTTTCAACTGGAGTGGTTTCTCCAATCTGTAATTTGAGTTGGTCAAATTTTCGGACATCCTCCAGAAGGATATCTTTTTTCTCTTCATCACTCATCAAATCATCTGAGCTGACAATTTTTTCAAGGTTATGATAAAAGGTGAGCAGAAGTTTTATCGAATTTGGATGGGCACTGGCTTTTTCTTTATAAATGTACTTCCCTATCTTATTCAACCCTTGAATATACACCTGCTTGATTTTATCATTTGCCCATATTTCACCAAGATCAACTAGCTCATCATCAAGCTGTTGAAGAATATCATCATTGATTTCCCAATCTATTGAAAGGATGATCGTTTTCAACCTGGCAATGGGAGACTCCTCACCGCCTGAGAACTCAAACAGGTCTATGGAGTCAGTGGAAAAGGAACCATCGTTTTCATTACCAACGGTCAGATCATCAAATTGATTTCCGCTCTGCTGTGTCACCGTTCATTCCCTAAAGTAATTTTTTCTGAATAGAAACAACCGTTGATGATATAATTTTTTTCAAGGTTGCTGCAACATTATATCCGGTAATGGCACTCGCCTCAAAGTCTGGTACTTTTAATCGGCTATTAAGATCTTTTCTTAGAACAGCGGTGGGTAATATGGGCACCCCATGATCCTTTAGGTCAACTTTATTATACTGGATCACGAGGGGAAGTTTGAAGATGGATTCCTTATAGGCTTGAAGATTTTCGTGCAGTTGATTCAAAGAACGAATATTCTTTTCTCGTTGTTTCTCCATGGCATCAGCCACGAAAACGACGCCATCTACACCCTTCAAGACCAGCTTCCGGGTGGCATTGTATTTTACCTGTCCAGGAACCGTATAGAGCTGAATTTTTATGTCATATCCTTTAATCTGCCCCATGTCGAACGGTAAAAAATCAAAGAAAAGTGTTCGATCTCCGTGGGTTTTCAGGCTTACCATCTCAGATTGGATCTGATCACGAAACTTACGGTTTACATATTCTAGATTGGTAGTTTTCCCACACCTGCCAGGTCCATAATAGACAATCTTGACCTGTACTACTTTATCTTTTAAATTGATAAAACTCAAGGATGCACCCCCGGAATCATTCGTGTCTGGTTAAAAAGAAAGAGGACAACACCTTCGGCATTACTCACCAGTACCTTCCCAAACCTTACGAATTTGCTCTATGGCCTCAACCACGTTCAATCGTAAAAACCCGAGAGAAATATCCTTTCCAAACATCGAAATCAACAACAATTCATCGTCAATTTTGCTAAAGTGGATATTAGACTCCTGCCCCTTATGGAAGAGCAGAGAAAATTCCGCTTCACCCACCAATTTTGCCATGGCATCGACAGTTGCAAAATTACCAGCCGCAAGTGCCGCAAATGAATACACATCATACTTACTTTCACCATTATCTTTAGCGGTAATGATATTCCCCGCCATATCAATGATGATCACGCAGTCCACGCCAAGTTTAATGAGCTTACTGGATAAAATCGTATCTATCTGTTCCAGTTGCTCTTGACTGACTATTCCATAATTCATGCCAAGTACCTCTTTCCTTAATTACGAGC